>JBLMYH010000030.1:0-2693 GCA_050258175.1 Hyphomicrobiaceae bacterium | reverse complement strand
CCGAGAGAATCGGGTTTGCCGACCATGAAACTCAAGGATGAGGAAACCGCCATGCACAAGAATACTGGAAGAAGGAGTGGCAAGGAAGTTGGACTTACCGTCATCGCAGGGCCGGAGCATCAAATCTCCCGCAGTTGAAGGGCGGCAGCCAGGTGAGCCGGGTTGTAGGCGGCGGTCTTGAGTTTTCTGGGCAGGCTGATCGAGCGGGATTTGTCGGCGCGAAAGAGATTCAAGGCCAGGCGGCGCAAGAAGGAGAAATTCTGGGCGGCATTGCGCAAGCGGATGAGGCTGGCATCCTCGCCAAACGTTACGTCAAGGCACCAATGCAGGCCGTTCTCAATGCCCCAATGGGTCCGCACGGCATGCAGGATGCGGCGACTGTCGGCGGGGAGCGAACTGATCACGTAGCGTTTCTCGGTTTCCACCCGACCGGCAATCTCTCGCGTCGATTCGATGCAGGCCACCGAGGCGAGTTTCGACCAGCGCGCCTTCAGACCGAGCAGTTCAAGCCAGTCCAACTCACCCACTGCCAGGCAACGACGCGTCTCGATCCGGCCATGGCCCTTGTCCAGCGTTTCGTGCAGCGAGACCGGCCGCCGGCAATGCCCTGGCCCGTTCAAGGTCGAGAAGAAATCGCCCAGAGCTTCGGCCAATTGGGGCTGGTTGTCCTTCACCGCCAGCACGTAGTCGCCGCCACCTGCGGTGATCTGTTCGGCAATTGCCCTCTGACAGCCCATGGCATCGATCGTGACGACAGCACCTTCGAGCGCCAGCGACGGCAGCAATTGCTCGATCGCCGTGATCTCGTTCGATTTCTCTTCACAGGTCCGTTGCCCCAGCGTCAGCCCGTACTCCGCAGCGTAGGCAGACACCTGATGCAGTGCCCGCAGGCTGCTTCCGGACCGGCCCGATCCCCGCAGCGCTTTGCCGTCGATGGCGATCACCCGCCCCTTCACCGCCGCACAGCTTGCGCTCATCCATTCTTCAAAGCGCTGTTCCAGCGCCATCGGCGAGATCGCTTCAAAAACCCGTCGGATCGTGTCGTGACCGGGAATCCCATTGCGCAGTCCCAGATAGCGCCGTAGCCACGCCTCCCGCTCACGACCCCAATCCTCCATGTCGTCCCAGCCTTCCGCCCCCGACATCACCGCGCACAGCGCCAGCACCACAATATCCAGCAGATCATGATCCGTTCGCCCTTCCACCCGCGCATCCGGCAAGTCCGCAAACCGCTCGATCAGCCCGGCTATCCCAGCTTCTTTCATCTCTCGCCCCAAATTGCGAGAGTGGAACCGATCTCACCAGAGTTTACAACCCCATGTCATAAACTCATGATCGTGAACGAATTTTCATGCTCCGGCCCTGGGCTGGGCACGGGCGGTTCGCTCCGTAGCACCGGGGCGTGGTACCATTCAACCTTTTTTGCAGCCCGATCTCGTGCTGCTTCCCGCTTGTCCTGTAAGCCGAAATGACCGTCCCGTTCGCCAAGGAAACCCTGCCCGTCAGCCTGGAAGAAGAGATGCGGCATTCGTATCTCGACTACGCCATGAGCGTGATCGTTGGGCGCGCGCTGCCGGACGTGCGCGACGGGTTGAAGCCGGTCCATCGGCGCGTGCTCTACGCCATGCACGAGTTGTCCAACGACTGGAACAGGCCATACAAGAAATCGGCCCGCATCGTCGGCGACGTCATCGGTAAGTATCATCCGCACGGCGATACCGCCGTCTATGACACGATCGTGCGCATGGCGCAGAATTTCAGCCTGCGCTACATGCTGGTGGACGGGCAGGGCAACTTCGGCTCGGTGGATGGCGACAACGCCGCCGCCATGCGCTACACCGAGATCCGCATGGCGAAGATCGGCCACGAACTCCTGGCCGACATCGACAAGGAAACGGTGGATTTCGGACCGAACTACGACGGCACCGAAAAGGAGCCGCTGATCCTGCCGGCGCGCATTCCCAACCTGCTGATCAACGGCAGTTCGGGCATCGCCGTGGGCATGGCCACGAACATCCCGCCGCACAACCTGGGCGAGGTGGTGGATGCATGCCAGCTGCTGCTCGAGGATCCGGATACGCCCATCGAACGGCTGATCGAGATCGTGCCTGCCCCCGATTTCCCGACTGCGGGCATCATTTATGGGCTGGTCGGCGTGCGGGAAGGCTACCTCACTGGGCGCGGCCGCGTCGTGATGCGGGCACGCACTCATTTCGAGGAACTCGACAAGAGCGGGCGGACCGCCATCATCGTCGATGAACTGCCGTACCAGGTGAACAAGCGGGCATTGCTGGAGCGCATCGCCGAACTGGTCCACGAAAAGAAACTGGAAGGGGTCGCTCATATCCAGGACGAGTCGGACAAGTCCGGCATGCGCGTGGTGATCGAGCTCAAGCGCGCCGAAGTGCCCGAGGTGGTGCTCAACAACCTGTTCAAGCTGACCCAGCTGCAGGACACCTTCGGCATGAACGTGGTGGCGCTGGTAGAGGGCAAGCCCCGTCTGCTCAACCTGAAGCAGATGCTGGAATGCTTCCTCGCCCACCGGCGCGAGGTGGTGACGCGGCGCACGGTATTCGAGCTGCGCAAGGCGCGCGAACGCGGGCACATTCTGGAAGGTCTGGCGGTCGCCCTGTCCAATGTCGACGACATCATCGCTCTGATCAAGGCGGCGGCGACGCCTGCGGACGCCAAGC
>JBLMYH010000029.1:0-10287 GCA_050258175.1 Hyphomicrobiaceae bacterium | reverse complement strand
GGTGCCGAGCGAGGAGAACTGCCCGACCACGTAGCGCCGCGCGCCTTCGCCGAGTGCGGTCAGTACCACCACCGCCGCCACGCCGAGCGCCATGGCCAGCACGATCAGCAGCGAGCGGGTGCGATAGCTCACCACGGTTGAGAAGGAAAGGGTCAGCGTGTCACGCAGATTCATGTTTCGTCGGCGACGATCTCGCCGTCGCGCATCGCGATGTGGCGATGCGCGCGCGCACCGAGCTCGCGGTCATGGGTGACGACGATCAGCGTGGTGCCGGCATGGTGCAGGCCTTCCAGCAGCGCCATGACTTCGGCGCCGATGCGGTGGTCGAGGTTGCCGGTCGGCTCGTCCGCCAGCAGCGCGGTGGGACGCAGAATGGTGGCGCGCGCGATCGCCACGCGCTGGCGCTGCCCGCCGGAGAGCTCGGCCGGGCGGTGGCGGGCGCGGTCGCGCAGGTCGAAGGCGTCGAGCGCGGCGTCGACGCGCACCTTGCGTTCGGCCGGGTTGACGCCTTCCAGCAGCAGCGGCAGTTCGATGTTCTCCGCCGCGGTCAGGCGCGGCACCAGATGGAACGACTGGAACACGAAGCCGATCTTTTCGCGGCGTACGCGTGCCCGCTCGGTCTCGGACAGGCCGGTGACGTCGCGGCCGTCCAGTTCGTAGCGCCCGCTGTCGGGCTGGTCGAGTAGGCCGATGATGTTCAGCAGGGTGGATTTTCCCGATCCGGATGGACCCATGATGGACACATACTCGCCCGACGCGATATCGAGACCGATGCCGTTCAGCGCACGCACGTCCTGGTCGCCCATGCGGAATACGCGCGTGACCGCGGTGAGGCGGATCATGGCGCGGTCGTGCCCTTCGGGGTAACGGGGGTGACCTTCACGCCCGCCTTCACGTTCTCCTGGTCAAAGGACAGCAGAACGCGATCACCGGCGTTGAGGCCGCTGACGACTTCGGTGAACGCCCAGTTGGCCAGCCCGGTCTTCAGGCGGCGCGTTTGCAGTCGGTCGTCCTTGCCCAGCACCAGCACGCTGCCGTCCTGCTGGATCGCCTGCGTGGGCACGCGCAGCACGTCGTCGTGGCGCTCGATGACCACCTCCACATCGGCGCTGTAGCCGACCAGCAGCGCCGCTTGCGGCGGCGTGTCGAAGTCGACCTCGACATCGACCGTGCGTGCCTGTTTCTCCACTTCGGTCACGTAGGGGGCGATGCGCCGGACATGGCCGTTGAAGACGCGGCCGGGCAGGGCATCGAGCGTGATGCGTGCAGGCTGGCCAGGTTTCAAGCGGGGTGCGTCGACCTCGTCCATCGGCGCGCTCACGTACAGGCAGCTGTCGTCGATCAGATCGACCGCAGGCGGGGTGGGAATGCCGGGCGGCGAGGGTGTGGTGAACTCGCCGACCTCGCCGGTGACTTTCGCCACGATGCCGGCGAACGGCGCGGCGAGCGTGGTGCGTTCCAGCCCCGCCTGCGTGACGCGGATCTGCGCCTGCGCGCGCTTGACGTCGGCGGCTAGCGCATCGCAGTTGGCCTGGCGCGCGCGGGCATCGGCGCGGGCGTCCTCGCCGGCCTGCGGGCTGACGAACCCGCGGGCGGCGAGTTGCTCGGTGCGTTCGGCATCGCGCTTCGCGTTGGCCGCCATGATGCAGGCCTCGCGACGGCGTTCCTCGCTGGTGGCCAGCTGGCGGATGGCGAGTTCGCGCTGCGCGGCGAGGTCGCGGTTCCACAGTTCCAGCAGCGGCTGCCCCGCTTTCACACGTTCGCCTTCCTTCACCCAGAGCTTGACGATCTGCCCGCCCGCAACGGGGGCGAGCCTGGCACGGCGGCAGGCCTTGACCGTGCCGGCGCGGGTGTTGACCACGGTCGCTTCGACCGTGCCGCGTGCGACCGTGGCAACTTCGACTTCGGCTGGTTTGGGACGGGTGAAGTGCCAGCCGACGTAGGACAGCGCAGCGATCGCCAGCACGATAACGACAAGACGAAGCAGGGTTTTCGGTTTGGGCATGGTGAGTGGGCGGCGGGGAACCGCCCCAATGTAACATTCGACCATGCTGAAGACCATTGTCCCCGCCCGTCTCGAATTCAAGGACGGCGTGCCGTATTCCGCCGCCTATGGCGACATCTACCATTCCGCCGATGGCGGCGCGGGGCAGGCGCGCCATGTATTCCTGCAGGGCTGCGGATTACCGCAGGGGTGGGCGCGGCGTGCCAATTTCGTCGTGCTGGAAACAGGCTTCGGCACCGGTCTGAACTTCCTGGCGACCTGGGCGGCGTGGCGCGACGATCCTGCACGGCCTGCGCGACTGCATTTCCTCTCGGCCGAGAAGCACCCGTTCCACGCCGACGATCTGGCGCGGCTGCATGCGCAATGGCCGGAGTTCTCCGCGCTTTCCGCCGAACTGCTGGCGAACTGGCCGGCGCTGATGCCGGGCTTCCACCGCATCGCGCTCGACGGCGGGCGCGTGCAGCTCACCCTGATGCTGGGCGACGCACTCGACTGCCTGCCGCAGCTCGACGCCGCCGTGGATGCGTTCTACCTGGACGGCTTCGCGCCGGACTGCAACGCCGATCTGTGGCAGCCGAAGCTGTTCGACGCGCTGGCGCGACTGGCCAGGCCGGGTGCGCTGGCGGCGACCTACACCGTGGCGGCGTCGGTGCGCGAAGGGCTGGGGCGCGCAGGCTTTGTCTGCGAAAAGCGCGCCGGCTATGGCCGCAAGCGGCATTGCCTGAGCGCGTATTTTGCGGGCCCATCCCGCCGGCGCGAAGCCGCCAGGCCGCGGCATGTCGCCGTCATCGGCGCCGGCGTGGCGGGCGCTGCGGTGGCGCATGCGCTGGCGCAGCGCGGGGTGGCGGTCACGGTGCTGGAGCGTGCCGACAGGCCGGCAGCGGCGGCTTCGGGCAACCCGGTGGCGGTATTCCGGCCGGTGATCTCGCGCGACGACAACGGGTCTACGCGCCTTACGCGAGCTGCGTTTCTGCACGACCTGCGCGCGTGGCCGGCGCTCGGTCAAGCGCGAGGAGCGGGCCAACAAGTGCAGTGGGCGCGTTGCGGCGTGCTGCATCTGGCGAAGAATGCGGAGGCGGCAGCGAAGCAGCAGCAGGCGCTGGGCGCCACGGCGCCGCCTGGCGATTATGCGCGCTGGGTGGAACTGGACGAGGCACGCGCGCTGGCAAACTGGCCGGTGGCAGCGCCCGGGGTGTATTACCCCACGGCGGGCTGGGTGGTGCCGGCAAGCCTGTGCCGCGCCTGGCTCGATCATCCGGCGATCCGTGTGCAAACCGGCTGCGCCGTTGCGCGGGTGACGGCCGGTGCAGCGGGATGGCGGGTTGCGGATCGCGAGGGGGCGGTATTGGCCGAGGCCGATGCCGTGGTGTTGGCGAACGCGCGCGATGCGCGGAATCTGGCGCCAGGCCAGGCCTGGCCGCTCAATACGGTGCGCGGGCAGATCACCCAGCTGCCGCCAGGCTGCCTGCCGGAAATCACCCGGGTGGTTTCGCGCGAGGGCTATGTGGCTCCGGGCGTGCGGCCTCTGGTCGGCGCGACCTACGAGCATGACGAGGCGGACACGGCGCCGCGCGCGGCAAGCGACCTGTCCAATCTGGCGCGGCTGGAGGCCATTTTGCCGGGCGCGGGCGAGCGCTTCGCCGCCGACAAAGTGGACGGTCGCGCCGCGCTGCGTGCCACGCTGCCGGACCGCCTGCCGCTCGTCGGCGCCGTTTCAGGATACCCCGGGCTCTACGTGGCGGCGGCCTACGCGTCGCGCGGCGTGGTGTGGGCGGCCCTCCTGGGCGCAACGCTGGCCGACCTGATGACGTCTCAGCCGTTGCCGCTGGAAGCCGACCTGATGCGTGCGATCGCGCCAGGGCGTTTCACGCGCGACTGATTCAATCGCCGCGCAGGGCAGCCGGTCCGAATGAGCCTGGCATCGCACGCCCGGCAATCACCCCCGTTTCATCTTCCCGAAACAAAGCCTGGTTAGGATTTGCTCAAACAACAAATGCGCGAATATGAGCAAAATTTCCGAGCTGTGCGTAGCCGTTGAGCCGCTGCAACCGCATTTCAAGGTTGGGGACGTCGGCGACATCTTCCTCGACAAGAACTACGACCGTTTTCTGTCGCTGCCGGTGGTGCAGGATGGCAAGCCGGTCGGGATCATCAGCCGCAGCCACCTGCAGCAGGTCTTCATGTCGCGCTTTGGCCGCGATCTGCAGGGTAACAAACCGATCGAGCAGTTCATGAATCCAGCGCCGCTGGTCGTCGCGCTCGACCAGTCCATGGAAGCGGCGAGCCAGTATGTCACGCGCAATATCGTCTTTCCCATCACCGAGGACTTCATCGTCACCAATCGCGGCGAATATCACGGCATGGGCTCAGTGATCGACCTGATCCGCGGTCTCGAGCGGCGCCTCGTCAGTCAGAACCAGTCGCTGGCACAGGCCTACGAGAAACTGAAGGAATCGCAGGCCCAGCTGGTGCAATCCGAGAAAATGGCCTCGCTGGGTCAGATGGTCGCAGGGGTGGCGCACGAGATCAACACGCCGCTCGGCTATGTGCAGAACAATTTTGAGTTGGTCCGCGACGCCTACGCGAAGTGGGCCGAGCTGAACGCGGCCTATGACGCGCTGTTCGCCCTGATGCAGTCGCCCGGGGCGAGCGAGGTGGCGGTGAACGAGCACTTTTCCAGGCTGCAGCAGCTGCGTGACGAGGTTGCCGCGGTCTACCCGCAGGACGGCATGGAGAGCCTGTTTTCCGACAGCCTGTACGGACTGCAGCAGATTTCCGAGATTGTCGTCAACCTCAAGAATTTCAGCCGACTCGACCAGGCTGCGGTCGACAATATCGACGTCAACGAATGCGTCATCAGCGCTCTGACGATCGGCAACAACGTGATCAAGCACAAGGCGGAGGTGATCCGAGACTTCGGCGTGCTGCCGCGGCTGAGTTGCTCGCCCTCGCAGATCAACCAGGTGCTTCTCAATCTGGTGACCAATGCGGCCCAGGCCATCGATAACTATGGCCGGATCATGATCAAAACCCTGGCCGACGAGCAGTACGTGCATGTGGTGGTCCAGGACAACGGCAAGGGCATCTCGCCGGAAAACCTCAAAAAGATCTATGACCCATTCTTTACGACCAAGCCCATCGGAGAAGGGACCGGGCTTGGGCTTTCCATCGTCTTCGGCATCATCAAGGACCATGGCGGCCGCATCCAAGTGAAGTCGGAAGTAGGCAAGGGCACGGCATTTTGCGTCAGCTTGCCAATCAAGCGTGTTTTGAACTGAGGAGCGTCAGATGCAGAGAGCAACCGAGAACGCGGCCATGTTTCCATCCGGCCCCGTTCAGCACAAAGAGCCCAAGCCGACCCTGCTATTCGTCGACGACGAGGAACGGATCCTGCGCTCCCTGCGCATGCTGTTCGCGGCAAACTACCGCGTGCTGGTCACGACCAGCGGCGTCGAGGCGCTGGAAATTCTCAAGCGGGAAAGAGTACATGCCCTGATCAGCGACCAGCGCATGCCGGTTATGGCCGGCGTCGATCTTCTGCGCCAGGCTCGCGAAATCGCGCCCAACACCATGCGCCTGCTGCTTACCGGCTATTCGGACATCGAGGCGATCATCGGCTCGATCAACGACGGTGAGGTGTTCCGTTACATAAACAAGCCGTGGAATGCCGACGATATCCGTGGCATCGTCGGCGAAGCCGCCGGCATTGCCATGAGCCTGGAGCAGCCGGAAGCTTCTGCGTCCCAGCAGCCGCCGATCGGCGAAGCCCAGAGCCTGTTGCTGATTGACGACTGTCGGGAGACCGCGATGGAACTCAAGACGTTGATCGAGGAAAGCTTCCCCCGCACGTTCGCACTCGAGTGGGCCACCAGCCTCGGCGAGGCGATGGCCATCCTGGAGCAGAAGAACGTGTCCATCGTGGTGTCGGAGGTCCAGGTCGGCGACGAGGACATGACGCCGTTCCTGAAAACGCTCAAGCGCTTCAAGCCCCATGTCGTCACCATCGTCCTCACCTCGTTCAAGGATTCATCGCTTCTGGTGGGACTGATCAACCAGGGCCAGGTGCACCGGTTTCTGCCCAAGCCCATGCGCCGCGTCATGACCGTGCGTGGCATCCAGTCCGGAATCGCCCGCTCCAGGGAAATCCAGAACCGGCCGGAGATCGCCCAGCGCCACAAGGTGGAGGCGCCGGTCCAGGAACTCCCCCCCGGCCTGATCAGCCGCATCCGGGGATTGTTCATGCGCAGCGAGAAGGCACTGAACGGCCACTGAGCTAAGCGGGGCTCGCGCCCCGGCGGCCCGCACGGGCCGGGTTGTTTCTGCGCAGCAGCTTGAAATCGCCGCGTTCTCCCGCATCTACTAAGCTGGTAAATGACGGGGCATAGCATGCACACCATCCGACCTGCCGCGGTTGCCGGCCTGTTCTATCCGGGCGACGCCACCGAACTCGCGCACACCGTTGCCGACCTGCTGGCGCACGCTAGGCCGGACGAGGCGGTGCGCGCGCCGAAGGCGCTGATCGTGCCGCACGCCGGCTACATCTATTCCGGCGCCGTCGCCGCCAGCGCCTACGCCCGGCTGGCCGGACTGCGCGGCCGCATCCGCCGGGTGGTGCTGCTCGGCCCCACCCATCGCGTCTATGTGCGTGGCCTGGCGCTGCCCGAGGCGGACCGCTTTGTCACGCCGCTCGGCGAGGTGGCGCTCGACCGCGACGGCGTGCAGCGCCTCACGGGCCTGCCGCAGGTCATCCAAAGCGCGGCGGCGCACCAGATGGAGCATTCGCTCGAAGTGCAGCTGCCCTTCCTGCAGCAGGTGCTGGGCGATTTCCTGCTGCTGCCGCTGGCGGTGGGCGAGGCCACCGCGGCCGAGGTGGCCGCGGTGCTGGAAACCCTGTGGGGCGGCGACGAGACGCTGATCGTGATCAGTTCCGACCTGTCGCACTTCCTGCCGGACGCGCTCGCCCGCAAGGTAGATGGCGGCACGGTCGACGCCATCCTGGCGCTGGATTCGCACCTCAACCACGAGCAGGCCTGCGGCGCCACGCCGGTCAACGGCCTGCTGCTGGCGGCGCGCAAGCATGGCCTGCACCCGGTCGTGCTGGACGTGCGCAATTCCAGCGACACCGCGGGCGACCCCGAGCGGGTCGTCGGCTACGCCGCCTTCGCTTTTCAGGCCGAGGCAGGTCCTGAGAAAAGCCGGAAGGTCGAGGCCGATCAGGAGGAAGCGGAAAAAGGGTCGTTCCTGCTGAAGCTGGCGCGTGCCGAGATTGCCAAACAGTTTTGGGAGGATGTGCCGGAGCCGTCGGTCAAACCCTGGATGGCCGAACCCGGAGCCAGTTTCGTCACCCTGACGCGGCAGGGCGAGTTGCGCGGCTGCATCGGCACACTGGAAGCGCATCGCCCGCTGAGCATCGACGTGCGCGAGAACGCGGTGGCGGCAGCCTTTCGCGATCCCCGCTTCATGCCGCTGACCCGTACGGAATTCGACGACATCCGGGTCGAGGTTTCGCTTCTCTCGCCGACCGAAGCGCTGGCCGTTGCGAGCGAAGAACACGCGCTGGAAACCTTGCGCCCCCACATCGACGGCGTGGTATTCGAGTATCGCCACCACCGCAGCACCTTTCTGCCGCAGGTGTGGGAACAATTGCCCGAGCCGGCCGAGTTTCTTGCCCATCTGAAACGCAAGGCCGGCCTGCCGGTGGATTTCTGGGCCGAACAGGTGCGCCTGTCGCGCTATACGGTGAGCAAGTGGAAGGAGAGCATGGCATGAGCATTCCCGAATCGCATTATCCGGCGCGCTGGTGGCGGGTGCTGGCCGACGGCCGCATCGAATGCGACCTCTGCCCGCGCTACTGCAAGCTGCACGAGGGACAGCGCGGCCTGTGCTTCGTGCGCAAGAACGAAGGCGGAAAAATGGTGCTCACCACCTATGGCCGTTCGTCCGGCTTCTGCGTCGACCCGATCGAGAAGAAGCCGCTCAACCACTTCTACCCAGGCTCATCGGTGCTTTCCTTCGGCACCGCCGGCTGCAACCTGGCGTGCAAGTTCTGCCAGAACTGGGACATTTCCAAATCGCGCGAGACCGACACCATGGTCGACCAGGCGATGCCGGACGAGATTGCCAGGGCGGCCGAGGAGAGCGGCTGCAAGAGCGTCGCCTTCACCTACAACGACCCGGTGATCTTCGCCGAGTATGCGATGGACGTCGCCGACGCCTGCCATGCCCGCGGCCTCAAGACCGTGGCGGTCACCGCAGGCTACATCACCGAGGAACCACGCCGCGCGTTCTACGCCAAGATGGACGCGGCCAACGTCGACCTCAAGGGCTTCACCGATGATTTCTACGTCAAGCTGACCGGCGGCCACCTGCAGCCGGTGCTCGACACGCTGACCTACCTCAAGCGCGAGACCGATGTCTGGTTCGAGATCACCACGCTGCTGATCCCCGGCCACAATGATTCAGACGCCGAACTCTCGGCGATGAGCCAGTGGATCCTGCGCGAACTCGGCCCCGACGTGCCATTGCACTTCTCCGCTTTCCACCCCGACTGGAAGATGCTCGACGTGCCGCCCACCCCGGCCTCCACGCTGACGCGTGCGCGCGACATCGCCCTGAAATCCGGTCTGCACTACGTCTACACCGGCAACGTGCACGACACGGCCGGCGGCACCACGTCCTGCCCGAGTTGCCACGAGGCCCTGATCGTGCGCGACTGGTATCGCATCGATCACTACAGCGTCACCGCGGACGGCCATTGCCCGCATTGCGGCAG
The DNA here is from genome assembly GCA_050258175.1 of Hyphomicrobiaceae bacterium. Taxonomy (GTDB): domain Bacteria; phylum Pseudomonadota; class Gammaproteobacteria; order Burkholderiales; family Thiobacillaceae; genus Thiobacillus. The sequence continues at coordinate 1,510 of JBLMYH010000029.1, read as the reverse complement.
CGCCATCGCCGGCCGCTTCGGCGTGTTCAGCCATCCATTCGGCAACCGCCGCATTCCGATTGCCATGCATCGCGAGGGGCGTGTATGAGCACCGCCGCCCTGGTGCATATTCCCGCCGGCAGTGCCACCATCGAGGGCATGCTGGACATTCCGGAACGCGCCACGGGCCTGGTGCTGTTCGCCCATGGCAGCGGTTCGTCGCGCCATTCGCCGCGCAACAACTATGTGGCCGGCGTGCTGCGGCAGGCCGGCGTCGGCACCCTGCTGATGGACCTGCTGACGCCGGAAGAAGACCGCGATTACGCCCGGCGCTTCGATATCGGGTTGTTGACCCGGCGTCTGCTGGATGCGGCGCGCTGGGTCGGCACACAGGAAGTCGCCCGCAATCTGCCCCTCGGATTTTTTGGCGCCAGCACCGGCGCGGCCGCTGCGCTCGAAGCTGCGGCTGAATTGGGCAACGGCGCCCGCGCCGTGGTCTCGCGCGGCGGCCGTCCCGACCTCGCCAGCGAGCAGGCGCTGCACAAGGTGGCCGCGCCGACACTGCTGCTGGTTGGCGGCTACGACGACGGCGTGATCGACCTCAACCAGCTGGCTTACGATCAGCTGCGCTGCGAGAAGGAGTTGGTGATCGTTCCCGGAGCCACCCACCTGTTCGAGGAAGCCGGCACGCTGGAGGAGGTTGCGCGTCAGGCGGCTGCCTGGTTCGCGCGGCATCTGACGCCCTAGCCGGACGGGTGGCCGGCCGGAATCGGGCATGGCATGATCAATCGCATGCCTACCGATCCCGCCCAAGCCAATGCCGTTTTTGTCGCCCGCGGCCTTACCAAGGTTTACCACATGGGCGAAGTTGAAGTGCAGGCGCTGCGCGGCATCGACCTCACGCTCTATCGCGGCGAACTGGTGGTGCTGCTCGGCCCCTCCGGCAGCGGCAAATCCACCTTGCTCAACATCCTCGGCGGGCTCGACGCGCCGAGCGGCGGCGAGGTCTACTATCTCGACCACAAGCTGACCGGCGCGACCGAGGCGGCTCTCACCCGTTTCCGGCGCGAGCACGTCGGCTTCGTGTTCCAGTTTTACAACCTTATTCCTAGCCTCACCGCGCGCGAGAACGTCGCCGCGGTGACCGAGATTTCACAGGCACCCATGCGCCCCGAGGACGCGCTAGCGCTGGTCGGCCTGGGCAACCGCCTTGATCATTTTCCGGCGCAGCTTTCCGGGGGCGAGCAGCAGCGCGTGGCGATCGCGCGGGCCATCGCCAAGAACCCGGCGGTGCTGCTGTGCGACGAGCCGACCGGCGCGCTCGATTCGGCTACCGGCGTAGTGGTGCTCGAGGTGCTGGAAAAGGTGAACCGCGAACTTGGCACCCTGACCGTGCTGATCACCCACAACGCCGGCATCGCCGACATGGCCGACCGGGTGGTCCGGCTGTCCGACGGCCGCATCGCCGACATCCACGCAAATGCCTTGAAGAAGGCGGCGCACGAGTTGAGCTGGTGACGCGATGAACGCC
>JBLMYH010000028.1:0-22695 GCA_050258175.1 Hyphomicrobiaceae bacterium | reverse complement strand
TGCCGAGCTTGATCGCGGCTTCGGCAATGTAGGAACCGATCGCGCCCAGGCCAATCACCCCGAGCGTGCGCCCTGGTAGCTCCATGCCGGCAAACTGCTTCTTGCCGGCCTCGGTCGCCTTGTGCATCTCCTCGTCGCTGCCCGACAGGCCTTCGACGAACTTCAGCGCCGGCACCAGGTTGCGCGCGCCAAGCAGCATGCCTGCGATCACCAGTTCCTTCACGGCATTGGCGTTGGCGCCCGGCGCATTGAACACCGGCACGCCGCGTTCCGACAGTTTCTTCACCGGAATGTTGTTGGTGCCGGCGCCGGCGCGCGCGATCGCCCGAACCGATGGCGGAATCTCCATGTCATGCATGTTGGCCGAGCGCACCAGGATGCCGTCTGGATCGGCGACATCGCCGCCGACTGTGTAATGCTCAGGCAGCCGCGCCAGTCCGCGTGCGGAAATGGCGTTAAGCGTGAGGATCTTGCGTGGCTCAGCCATGGCTTTTCTCGAAGTCGCGCATGGTCTCGACCAGCACGCGTACGCCCTCGACCGGCATGGCGTTGTAGATCGACGCGCGCATGCCGCCGACCGAGCGGTGGCCCTTCAACTGCAGCAGGCCGCGTTCCTTGGCCAGCTTGAGGAAACCCTCGTCGAGCGCGGCGTCCTTGAGCGTGAACGGCACGTTCATCAGCGAGCGGTTGTCTTTCGCCACCGGCGAATTGTAGAAATCGGTCGCGTCGAGGTAGTCGTACAGCAGGCCGGCCTTCTCGCGGTTTGTCCTTTCCATCGCGGCAAGACCGCCTCGCGCCTTCAGCCACTTGAACACCAGGCCCGCCGTGTACATGGCGAAGGTGGCCGGCGTGTTGTACATCGAATCGTTGTCGGCGTGGATCTTGTAGTCGAACATGGTCGGCGTGCCTTTCAGCGTCTCGCCGATCAGGTCGTCGCGCACGATGACGATGGTGAGTCCGGCCGGGCCGATGTTCTTCTGCGCGCCGGCGTAGATCACGCCGTATTTCGACACGTCGATCGGGCGCGAGAGTATGGTCGACGACATGTCGGCCACCAGCGGCACGCTGGCGGTGTCCGGGGTCCAGAACATCTCCACGCCGCCGATCGTTTCGTTCGGCGTGAAGTGGACGTAGGCCGCGTTCGGATCGAGCTTCCACGCATCCTGCGTCGGCGCGTAGCTGAAGTTCTTGTCCTCGCTCGATGCCACCACGTTCACCGCGCCGTATTTCTTCGCTTCCTTGATCGCCTTCTTCGACCACTCGCCGGTATTCAGGTAATCGGCGCTGGTTTTGCCGCGCAGCAGGTTCATCGGCACCATGGCGAACTGCGAGGACGCCCCACCCTGCAGGAACAGCACCTTGTAGTTGGCGGGAATGCCCATCAGCTCGCGCAGGTCGGCTTCCGCCTCGGCGGCAATGCCCATGAATTCCTTGCCGCGGTGGCTCATTTCCATCACCGACATGCCGCTGCCATGCCAGTCGACCAGTTCGGCCTGCACCTGCTGCAGGACTTCCTTGGGCAGCACGGCCGGGCCGGCGCTGAAGTTGTAGATCGGGCTCATCGTCAATTTCCTCCAACCGCCGAATTTTCAAAAGTTACGATTTCCGCACTCGCCTTGCCACTCGCCTCTTCCGCAGTTGTCTTACCCGTGTGGCTATAGCCCACGAAGCGGGCCCCCGATTCGATGTCCAACGCCTCGGCTGCCACATCACCCTGCACCTCCGCATGGCTGTGGATGCGCAACAGCCCTTCAGCGGTAAGCGTCGCCTTGACCACACCATGGATGATGATGTTGTGGGCGCTCACGCTCTTGCCTTCGATGAGTCCCTCGGCGGACACCTCCAGATCACCCCCAGCGCGCACAGTGCCGCGAACGATGCCGTCCACGCGCAGATTGCCGGAAGCATGAATATCTCCAGTGACCTCGCTGCCCTTGCTAATGAAGGTCATTGCCAAATTCTGGCTTTCCACCTTCTTCTCTGCCTTGGCGGGTTTAGCCTTGAATACCATTTCCTTGCTCCTTCATATTGGGCGTAACGACCGTTCCCTTCAAATAGCGGCTCGGGTCTATCGTCTGCCCCTGGTAATACAGTGTGTAATGCAGATGCGGGCCGCTGGAGCGGCCGGTGTTTCCACTCAGGCCGACGACCTGACCGCGCTTCACGTGCTCGCCCGGCCGCACCAGCAGCTTCGACAGGTGGCAGTACACGCTACGGTAGCCGAAACCGTGGTCGATGCTGACGCGATTTCCGTTCGGCCCATCGTACCCTGCGGATTCCACCTGCCCCGGCCCGGTTGCATGGACCGGGGTTCCGGTATCAACGACAAAATCGACGCCATTATGAAACTCGTATCCGCGTCCGAATGGATTCCTTCTCAGGCCGTATTCCGAGCTGATGTCCTCCTGTCCTGCCACCGGGATCCCGACGGGTCGCGCCACCTCGCGGACCAGCGTCCCCTCCAGTTCAGGCAGCATCTGGCTGAGCTGATCATCCAGCAGGGAGAACTCCGCCCGCATCAACTGGTCGGCATTGCCGGCATTGACGGGAATTGCCATACCGCCCTGCGGCTTGGCGGCACTCTCGACCGGAAATTCCGATTCGGCCCGGTTTGCCAACCCATGCATGCGCGCCGCAAGATTCTCGACGCGTTCACGCAGATTGAGCATGCGTTCCCCCATGCCCTGCTTTTCTTCGGCCAGTTTTTCGTTCGTGGATTCAAGTTCGGCGATTTTCTCGGCCTGGCGGTCTGCATTGGCGACCGCCTCCATGCTGGAAATGTGCGTGTAGGCCACGTAGAAGGTACCGACGAACCAAACCAGCGCCACCGAACCGATCACGGTAACCGCTCTTTTCGCGGTATCGAGATTGATGCGGAACGTGTGCGCACTGTGTCCGGTGCGCGCCACCATAATTTCCAGGTAGTGCGGGTGCTGTCCCGCGCGTCCGCTCGGCTTGCGAAAGTACTCGCGCAACCGCCCCGGCATTACTCGCCGCCCTCCTCTTCCTGGACGGATTCAACGCTGATCAGTTTCTCGCCCTTGTCGAGGTTGATCAGCGTAACCCCCTGCGTCGCACGGCTCATGGCGCGGATCTCCTTGACCCGGGTGCGGATCAGCACGCCGCCGGTAGTGATCAGCATGATCTCCTCGTCCGGTTTAACCAGCGTGGCGGCCACCACGCGGCCGTTGCGCTCGCTGGTCTGGATCGCGATCATGCCCTGCGTGGCACGTGCGTGGCGCGTGTATTCGGCGATCGGGGTGCGCTTGCCGTAGCCGTTTTCGGTCGCGGTCAGCACGAAGTCGTTCTCGTCCTCGGCCACCAGGAGAGAAATCAGCTTCTTGCCCTTGGCGAGCTTCATGCCGATGACGCCGCGCGCGGTGCGGCCCATCGGGCGCACATCGTTCTCGTCGAAGCGTACCGCCTTGCCGCCGTCGGAGAACAGCATCACGTCGTGGCGGCCGTCGGTGATCGACGCGCCGATGAGGAAATCGCCGTCATCCAGCCCCACTGCAATGATGCCTGCGGTGCGCGGACGCGAGAAATCGCTCAGGGGCGTCTTCTTGACGATGCCGTTGCTGGTGGCCATGAAGACGTAGTGATCGTCGTCGAAGGACTGAACCGGCAGCAAAGCGTTGATCTTCTCGCCCTCTTCCAGCGGAAGAAGGTTGACGATGGGCTTGCCACGCGCGTTACGTCCGCCCTGCGGCACGTTGTAGACCTTGAGCCAGTACAGGCGGCCGCGGTTGGAGAAACAGAGGATGTAGTCGTGGGTGTTGGCGACGAACATCTTCTCGATGAAGTCCTCGTCCTTGGTGCCCGCCGCCTGCTTGCCGCGCCCGCCGCGCTTCTGCGCGCGATAATCGTCGAGCGGCTGCGACTTCATGTAGCCGCCGTGCGACAGCGTGACCACCATCTCTTCCGGCTTGATCAGGTCCTCCATCGACATGTCCTGCGCGTTCTCGACGATGGCCGAGCGGCGCGCGTCGCCGAACTGCTCCTGGATCTGGGCCAGTTCCTCGCGAATGATCTGGGTGATGCGCGCGGGATTGGCAAGGATGTCGAGCAGGTCGGCGATCTTCGCCATGATCTCCCTGTACTCGCCGATGATCTTGTCCGATTCCAGGTTGGTCAGACGCTGCAGCTGCATTTCCAGGATGCGCTGCGCCTGGATCTCGGACAGGCGATAGCCGTCGGAATGCAGGCCGAACTCGGGGCCGATGTTCACCGGACGCGAATACTCGGGATCGATGCGCGCCAGCATCTCTTCGACCATCTCCGACTTCCAGGCACGGCCGAGCAGGCGCTCCTTGGCAATCGCCGGAGTTTCCGAGCTCTTGATCAACTCCACGATCTCGTCGACGTTGGCCAGCGCGACCGCCAGGCCTTCAAGGATGTGGCCGCGTTCGCGCGCCTTCCTGAGGTCGAACACGGTGCGGCGGGTGACCACTTCACGACGGTGGCGCAGGAAGGCATCGAGCATTTCCTTAAGGTTCAGCAGGCGCGGCTGACCGTCGATCAGCGCCACCATGTTCATGCCGAAGGTGTCCTGCATCTGCGTCTGCTTGTACAGGTTGTTCAGCACCACATCGGCGTTTTCGCCGCGCTTCAGCTCGATGTAGACGCGCATCCCCGACTTGTCGGACTCGTCGCGCAGGTCAGCGATGCCGTCGATCTGTTTTTCGCGCACCAGTTCGCCGATCTTGATCAGCAGGTTGGCCTTGTTCACCTGGTAGGGCAGCTCGTCGATGATGATGGCCTGCTTGCCGCCGCTCTTGTCGAGGTCCTCGACGTGGCAGGTGGCGCGCATCACCACGCGGCCGCGGCCGGTGCGGTAGCCATCGCGCACGCCGGAGAGGCCGTAGATGATGCCGGCGGTCGGGAAGTCGGGGGCCTTGACGATGCTGATCAGCGACTCGATGTCGGTCTCGGGGGCGTCCAGCAGCGTGTGCAGCGCGGTGCAGATGTCGGTGAGGTTGTGCGGCGGGATGTTGGTCGCCATGCCCACTGCGATGCCGGACGAGCCGTTGATCAAGAGGTTGGGGATCTTGGTCGGCAGCACCAGCGGCTCCTGCTCGGAGCCGTCGTAGTTGGGGCCGAAGTCGACCGTTTCCTTGTCGAGGTCGGCCAGCAGCTCGTGCGCGATGCGGGCCATGCGCACTTCGGTGTAACGCATCGCCGCCGCGTTGTCGCCATCGACCGAGCCGAAGTTGCCCTGGCCGTCGATCAGCGGGTAGCGCAGCGAGAAGTCCTGCGCCATCCGCACCATCGTGTCGTACACCGCGGTGTCGCCGTGCGGGTGGTATTTACCGATGACGTCGCCGACCACGCGGGCCGACTTCTTGTAAGCCTTGTTCCAGTCGTTGCCCAGCTCGTTCATCGCATACAGCACGCGGCGATGCACGGGTTTCAGGCCGTCGCGCACATCCGGCAGCGCGCGCCCCACGATCACGCTCATGGCGTAATCGAGATAGGAGCGCCGCATCTCCTCTTCGAGGCTGACCGGGAGGGTTTCCTTGGCAAACTGTTCCATAACCGGCTTTTATTTATCAGGCTTCAAAGCCCGCGATTTTAGCATGGTCGGCCGCCTCGCCCGCCTTTGCCAAACTACGGCCAAACAGTGAGAATGCAGGCCACCATGAAAGCCCCCGCCGACCTCATTCTCCTGCCGCAATGGGTGGTGCCCGTCGAGCCCGCCGGAGTGCTGACCGACCATGCCGTGGTCGTGCAGGACGGCCGGATTCTCGATGTGCTGCCCGCCGATGCCGCCCAGGCGCGCTACGCCGCCGCGCAGACCCTCGCCCTGCCGGGGCAGGTGCTGATCCCCGGCCTCGTCAACCTGCACGGCCACGCCGCGATGACGCTGTTCCGCGGCATGGCCGACGACCTGCCGCTGATGGACTGGCTCAACCAGCGGATCTGGCCTGCCGAGAAACAGCACGTGTCCGAAGCCTTCGTGCGCGACGGCACCCTGCTCGCCGCCGCCGAAATGCTCACTGGGGGCATCACCACCTGCAACGACATGTATTTCTGTCCGCGGGCCGCGGGCGAAGCCTTCCTGCAGGCCGGGATTCGCGCCACGCTCGGCATGATCGTCCTGGAATTCCCCAGCGCCTACGCCTCGGACGCCGACGACTACCTGGCCAAGGGGCTCGCCCTGCGCGACGAACTGAAAGATGAGCCGCTGCTCTCCTTCGCCTTTGCCCCGCACGCGCCCTACACCATCGCGGACGCCACTTTCGCCCGCATCAACACCCTGGCCGAACAGCTGGGCCTGCCCATCCACACCCACGTCCACGAAACCGCCGACGAAATCCAGCACAGCCTCAAGCAGTACGGGGTACGCCCCCTCGAACGGCTGGCGCGGCTGGGCCTGCTCGGGCCGAACTTCATCGGCGTCCACGCGGTGCACGTCAACGAGGCCGAGATCGAATCGCTGGCCGAACACGGCTGCCACGTGGCGCACTGCTCGAGTTCCAACCTCAAGCTCGCCTCCGGCCTCGCGCCTGTGGTCGAGCTCATACGGGCAGGGGTCAACGTCGGCTTGGGCACCGACGGTGCCGCCAGCAACAATCGCCTCGATCTGGTCTCCGAAATGCGCATGACGGCCCTGCTCGCCAAGGGCGTCAGCGGCGATGCGGCGGCCCTGCCCGCCGCCGCCGCGCTGAAAATGGCGACGCTGGACGCTGCCCGCGCGCTCAACCTCGACGACAAGATCGGCAGCATCGTCCCCGGCAAGCGCGCCGACCTGGTCGCGGTCGACCTGCGCGGCCTGATCTGCCAGCCGCTGTTTGACCCCGTCTCGCACCTGGTTTACGTTGCTGGACGCGAACACGTCACCCACGTCTGGGTCGACGGCCATCTGAAACTGAACGAACGCCGTCTGGTCGATATCGATACTGACGACCTGACCGCCCGCGCCGCCTACTGGCGCGGCAAACTCACCACTTGAGGCCTGCCATGAGCAACGTCGACGCTGCCGAAATCGCCAAGTTTTCCGAACTCGCCCACCGCTGGTGGGACCCGAACTCAGAATTCAAGCCATTGCACGAGATCAATCCGCTGCGCTTGAAGTGGATCGACCAGCAGGCGCCGCTGGCCGGCAAGAGGGTGCTCGACGTCGGCTGCGGCGGCGGCATCCTGGCCGAGGCGATGGCCGGGGCCGGCGCCACTGTCAGCGGCATCGATCTGTCGGAGAAAGCGCTCAAGGTCGCCAAACTGCACCTCTACGAATCCGGCAAGGCCGTGGACTACCAGCTGGTGTCCGCGGAAGACTTCGCCGCCCGGCATGCCGGCGAGTTCGACGTCGTCACCTGCATGGAAATGCTCGAGCACGTGCCCGATCCAGCCTCGATCGTCGCCGCCTGCGCCAAACTGGTGAGGCCGGGCGGCTGGGTGTTCTTCTCGACCCTGAACCGCAACGCCAAAAGCTATCTGTTCGCCGTCGTCGGTGCCGAATACCTGCTCAAGCTGCTGCCGCGCGGCACCCACGACTACGCCAAGTTCATCAAGCCCGCCGAACTCGCCCGCATGGCGCGCGAAGCCGGACTCGACACCGAGGAGCTGATCGGCATGACCTACAATCCGCTGACCAAGATCTACCGGCTGGAAGCCGATACCGACGTCAACTACCTGCTGGCGACCCGCCGTGATGCTTGAGAATATCCGCGCCGTCCTGTTCGACCTCGACGGCACCCTAATCGACACTGCGCCCGACCTCGGCCACGCGCTCAACCTGCAGCGCGCACGCCACGGACTGCCGCCGCTCGCCGACGCGGTCATCCGTCCGCAGGCCTCGCACGGTGCGCGCGGCCTGCTCGGCCTTGGCTTCGACATCCACCCCGACGACACGCGCTTTGCCCACATGCGCGAGGAATTCCTGCAACTGTATGCCGACAACATCTGCCGCCACTCGCGGCCTTTTCCCGGCATCCTCAAGCTTTTGGCCGAACTCGACGCGCGCCAGATGAAATGGGGCGTGGTCACCAACAAGCCGGCGCGCTTCACCGAGCCATTGATGTCCATCCTCGACCTGGCCGAGCGCGCCGCCTGCATCGTCTCCGGTGACACCTGCCCGCAGCCCAAACCGCACCCCGCCCCCATGCTCGCCGCCGCCGAACTATGCGGCGCCATGCCGGCGCAATGCCTGTATCTGGGCGATGCCGAGCGCGACATCCAGGCCGCCCGTGCCGCCTCCATGCCGGCGCTGGTCGCCGCCTGGGGCTACCTCGACGCCGCCGATCGGCCGCTCACCTGGGGCGCCCACGCGCAGATCCATCACCCGCTTGAAACTCTCGATTACCTGGCGCCCTGAGCATGGCCTACAGCCTCCTCAAGCCGTTTCACCTCGCCACCGTCGCCATCACGCTGACACTGTTCCTCCTGCGCGGAATCTGGATGATGGCCGACTCCCCCCGGCTGCGGGCGCGCTGGGTGCGCGTCGTCCCCCATGTCAACGACACCCTGCTGCTGGCCAGCGGCTTCAGTCTTGCCATACTGCTGGGCCAGTATCCGCTGGTGAATTCCTGGCTCACTGCCAAGCTCGTCGCGCTGATCCTGTATATCGTGCTCGGCACCTATGCCCTCAAACGCGGAAGGACCCGCCGTACGCGCATCGCTGCCTGGTTTTCCGCCCTGCTCGTCTTCGGCTACATGGTGGCGGTTGCAATCGCGCACGATCCCCTACCCTTTGTCCGCTAAGCGCTGCGGAATTTTCCCCCACACTGGAACTTTCCCGCAGGCCAGCCCTCTATGCGGTACACTTGTTGCAGCAACGCACTGGGGCCGACCTGGCTTCGACGTGGGTCGCAAAGCAGCGTAGGGCATACCGAGGGTCAGAGCACCTCGTAAATCCAACTGAAAAACTTTAGTCGCAAACGACGAAAACTACGCCCTGGCCGCTTAAGGTCCAGGACTCACACTAGCCTGTTCATGGGCTAGGCCGGGTCAAACCGGCAGTGAGTTAATTCACATGAAATCGTGCTCATCCGGGTCGCTTGGGTGGGTGTTAAATCCAAGGCGACTCGGCGAAATCCAGCCTGTTCGGCGGGCGTGATCAAGCTTAAAGCTTAAAAACACCGGACTAAGTATGTAGAACTGCCTGTAGAGGGCTTGCGGACGCGGGTTCGATTCCCGCCGGCTCCACCAGATTCCGATCCCTGGTGGTCCAAAAATGGCCATGATTCTTGATAAATACAAGGATTATGGCCATTTCTCTTTCCAGCACTCGTCCTGGCGAATCACCAATCCCCGGTTCTGGCCGGACAACCTACCCATTTGGGGTAATCCCGAGAAAATCAGTCAAGTATTGTCTAGACTGAAGAAGGCCTTCCTTTTCCACTGGAGACTGCCATGCCTACTCGCCCCCTCCATGACACCCCCATGCTCGACCAGCTTGAAAGCGGCCCCTGGCCCAGTTTTGTGAGCGGTCTCAAGCGCTTGGCCAAGGACAGCGACATGATGGTTGACCTGATCGGTCAGCTTGAAACGTCCTACGAAACCCGTAAGGGATTTTGGAAGGGCGGCACTGTCGGCGTCTTCGGCTACGGCGGCGGCATCATTCCGCGCTTTACAGAACTGAAGGACGAATCCGGCAAGCCGCTGTTCCCCGAGGCTGCCGAATTCCACACCCTCCGCGTGCAGCCGCCCGCGGGCATGCACTACACCTCAGACCTGCTGCGCAAGTTGTGCGACGTCTGGCTCGACAGCGGCGGCTCCGGCCTGATCGCCTTCCACGGCCAGTCCGGCGACATCATGTTCCAGGGCATCAGCAGCGAGAACGTGCAGAAGGCGTTCGACGGCCTCAACGAGATCGGCTTCGACCTCGGCGGCGCCGGACCCGCGCTGCGCACCTCGATGTCCTGCGTCGGCTCGGCGCGCTGTGAAATGTCGTGTTTCGACGAAGCCCGTGCCCTGCGCACGGTCATCAACAACAACCTGGACGACATGCATCGCCCGTCGTTGCCCTACAAGTTCAAGTTCAAGTTCTCCGGTTGCCCGAATGACTGCGTCAACGCCATCCAGCGTTCCGACATGGCGACCATCGGCACCTGGCGGGACAACATCCGCGTGAACGAGGCACTGGTGCAGGACTACTACAAGGCCCACGGCATGCACGACCTCTACAACGACGTTGTCGGCCGCTGCCCGACCAAGGCCATCAGCGTGGTTCCTGCCGACCAGGTTAAGGCGGGCGCGCACACCTCGGTAGCGAATCTGGGCGACGGCAACGCCCTGTGCATCGACAACAAGAACTGCGTGCGCTGCATGCATTGCCTCAACGTCATCCCCGGCGGCCTGCTGCCTGGCAAGGACAAGGGCGTGACGATCCTGGTGGGCGGCAAGGGGGTGCTGAAGATCGGCGCCACCATGGGCAGCGTGATCATTCCGTTCATGAAGCTGGAAACGGACGAAGACTTCGAGAAGCTGAACGAGCTAGCGCGCAACATTCTGGATTTCTTCGCCGAAAACGCCCTCGATCACGAACGCACCGGCGAAATGATCGAGCGCATCGGTCTCGCCAATTTCCTTGAGGGCATGGATATTCCGGTCGATCCCAACATGATCAAGGAGCCGCGCTCCAACCCCTATTTCCGTTCCGACGACTGGGACGAGCAAGTGGCCAAGTGGGTAGAGTACAAGCAGAAAGCGGCCTGAGCGAAGCCGCTCACGGGCGGAACCCGTTCGCGTCTGGCGACGGGTTACAGCTGCACCAGCCATAGCGCAGGGGGCGCTAGCCGTCCCGCTGAGCGTTGCGACCCTTAGGGCTGTATCCTCACAGCCCGACAACCTGGGCATGCAGGCCGCGTTCCTGGAAGCTGTGGAGCAGGGAGGACGCCCGCGTTGACTCCGAGTCGTACACCACCATGATCATGTGCGTCGTGTCCGGGTTATGCCCCACCGAGACCACGCCCGCATCGTGACGGATTCCCTCTTCGAGACTATGCAACGCCTCTTCGTCGAGGGTTTCGTTGATGTGTACAACCACTTCATTAAGCCTTGTGTTCATCTCGATCTCCTTGAGTTGAGCGCCCGGTTTGCGGACGTTACGCCACACCCTCTTGCGATCGCAGGTCGGAGAAAAGTTGCCGCTATTTGCCGCGAATAAGCAGTACCGGCTTGGTCGCCACGCGCACAATGCCTTCGGCAACGCTTCCCATGATGACGTGACTCAGGCCGCGCCGCCCATGGGTGCCCACCACGATCAGATCTGCTGGCCAAGAGTCGGCCTCGCGCGCGAGGGCTTCGGGAATGCGGTCTCCCAGCTTGTCCATTTCGATCAGCCGGGTATCGGCCTGGACCCCGGCGTCAGCGGCCGTGGCGGCCGCCCTGCCAAGCAAGGCCCGCCCGCCAGCAACCAGTGCGTCCCAAATCTCGGTCATGTTCGGATACTCCGCCCAGTTGAGATTGACTTCATCGACCACGTTGACAACGCGTAGCTCTGCCGCCATGCCCTTGGCCAACTGAATTGCCTCCTTCAAAGCCAACTCCGATGTTTGGCTGCCATCAATGGCGACCAGAATCGACTTGTACATGGCTTGTCTCACTCCCCTGCGTGCGATTTAGAGAAATCATGCGCATGAACGATCTCAACCCGTCTTGGCAACGGATAAGCTCTCGGGCGCGCCACTCCCAAATTCATAATAGTCCATCTACTCTCCACCCAATGCCTGGCCAAGGAACTTGGCTTGATCAGCCCCTTCCGGCCCATCGGAGCAATCCATGACTCCACGTTCGATGCCATCAGCCAAGAACACCCCCGACATCGCATCGGTTCCAGACGCGCTTCTGGCACTCCACGTGGACCCCGATACCGGACTCACGCGTGCTGACGTGGACGCCCGCCGAAAGGAACAGGGGTACAACGAGGTGGTCGAGCAGAAAGGGCACCCGGTCCTGAATTTTCTTGGAAAATTCTGGGGCGTGTCGGCGTGGATGCTCGAGTTGATCATGATCCTGTCGGCGGTGCTGCGGAAATACTCGGATCTCGCCGTGGTGGGGGCGCTCTTGGTCGTCAATGCCGTGCTGGGGTTCATGCAGGAGCGTCGGGCTGCCGGGGTGGTCGAGGCGCTCAGGCGGCGCCTGCAGGTCAACGCGCGCGTCCTGCGCGAGTCCAGCTGGCAGATGATCCCAGCCCGGGAACTGGTCCCCGGCGACATCGTCCGCCTGCGCCAGGGCGACATCATTCCGGCGGATGTCAAGCTCCTGACGGGCACCTTGAGTGTTGACCAGTCGGCCCTCACCGGAGAATCCAAGGACGTGGACAAGGCGGCCGGGGATGTGCTCTCGTCGGGTTCCGTCGTCCGCCGGGGAGAAGGCAACGGCGTAGTCCTGCTGACGGGGGCGCACACGTACTTTGGCCGCACCACGGAGTTGGTTCAGCAGGCGCGGCCAAAGCTGCACATCGAAGCCGTGGTGGCCCGGGTGGTGCGCTGGCTCTTCGTGATCGTCGGCGCGCTGCTCGGCTGCGTGATCGTGCTGTCGGTGATTCGAGGTACGCCGCTTCTTGAGATGGTTCCCCTCATGCTCGTCCTGTTGTTGAGCGCGGTGCCGGTGGCCCTGCCCGTCATGTTCACGGTCAGCATGGCCGTCGGCGCCAGGGAACTGGCGAGACGCGGCGTGCTGGTCACGCGCCTCAGCGCCGCGGAGGATGCCGCGACGATGAACGTGCTGTGCGTGGACAAAACAGGCACGATCACGATGAACCAACTGGCCGTCACCGGCGTGATTCCGCTGGAACGCGCAACCGAAGCCGACGTACTGTTTGCCGGCGCGAATGCGTCACAGGCGGCCAACCAGGATCCGATCGACCTGGCATTCCTCGCCGCGGCAAAAGAGCAGCATATATTCGAAGGCGGGCCCACGGTCACGCCCGCCTCCTTCGCGCCGTTCGATGCAACGAACCGCCGGACAGAAGCCGTGATCGAACGGGACGGACAGCGGCTGCGCGTGATGAAAGGTGCTGTTCGAACCGTCGCAGCGGCCTGCGGGCTGCCGCCCCAGGCCATCGAGGCCCTGGAGTCGCGGGTCAGCGCTTCGGCCCTGAAGGGTTACCGGACGCTGGCGGTGGCGCGAGGCCCTGAGACCGGCACACCCCAACTCGTCGGGCTGGTGACCTTGTACGATCCACCCCGGCCGGATGCCCGGGAGCTCATTGCCAGACTCCGCGACCTCGGCGTTTCCGTGAAGATGCTGACCGGCGATGCGCTGCCGGTGGCCAGTGAAATCGCGCAGGGCGTCGGGTTGTCCAACATCCGGCGCGTGGCAGACCTGAAAGCCGCGGGCGCCCAGGCTGGCAACGAGTCGGTCGACCTGCTGGCGGGCGTCGACGGCTTCGCGGAGGTGTACCCGGAAGACAAATATGTCGTGGTGCAGCGCCTGCAGGCCGCAGGGCACGTGACCGGCATGACGGGCGACGGCGTCAACGATGCGCCCGCGCTGCGCCAGGCCGAAGTCGGCATCGCCGTCAGCAGCGCGACCGATGTCGCCAAAGGCGCGGCAAGCGTAGTCCTGACCGAAGCAGGACTGACGAACATCGTGACCCTGGTCAGACAGGGACGGACCATTTACCAGCGGGTGCTGACCTGGATCATCAACAAGATCAGCCGCACGATCCTGAAGGCAGGGTTCGTCTCCATCGCATTTGTGGTGACCGGCAAGTTCGTCGTCTCCGCCTTTGCCATGCTGCTGCTGGCCTTCATGACGGACTTCGCGAAGATCTCGCTCGCCACCGACACCGTTCAGCCCTCCAGAAATCCGGAGACGTGGAATATCGGCGGCTTCATCGAGGTGTCCGTGGTGCTCGGCGTGGCCATGGTGATGGAAACGCTTCTGGGTTTGTACATCGGCTGGTCGCGCTTCGGCCTGGCGGCCAACGTCAGCACCCTCTATACCTTCAGCTTCCTGATGCTGCTCTACTTCGCAGCATTCTCGATCGTGTCCGCGCGAGAGCGACGGTGGTTTTGGACAACCATGCCCAGCACGATTCTGCTGGCGGCACTCGCCGCAGATGTGCTGATCGGCACCCTTCTGACTTTCGCGGGCCTTCCGGATCTCACGCCATTGCCGTGGTGGCAGATGCTCGCGGTATTCGTTTACGCGATGTTTTCCTGCCTCGTCGTGAACGACGCCGTGAAGGTCGCGATGATCAGGTGGCGCATTCCTGGGGTGGCCAGCTAGAACGCGCTTCGACGGCAGGCAGAGGCCGGCACGGACATTGACCCATTAAGCATGCCCAACATATAATAAGCAATGCTTACTATATTGGACGGCCGTGAAAACAAAACAGGACAGCCTGGGGTTTCTTCTCGCGGACGTGTCGCGCCTGATGCGTCATGCCTTCAGGCAGCGCCTGGACGGCAGTTCACTCACGCTGGCCCAGGCGCGTGCGCTGATTTACGTATCCCGCAACGAAGGAATACGGCAGGTCGAGCTGGCGGACATGCTGGAGATACAACCCATTTCGCTGGCGCGCCTGATCGACCAACTGGCGGAAGCCCGGCTGGTGGAGCGGCGCCCCGACCCGTCCGACCGTCGGGCCTACAAGCTGTTTCTCAAACCGGAGGCCGCCGCCCATCTCGCCGCGATCGAACAGGTCGCAACGTCAATCCGCGCCGATGCCCTGGCCGGGATCGACAAACTGCAAGCCGAGGCGCTGCTTGGGGCGCTTAACACGATGCGCGTGAACCTCGCCGCGTTGCCACGCCGTCACGCCAAGGAAAAACCCGAATGAGTGACACCCACACTCCCGAAAGCCATGCACCCGAAGCCGAACCGCGTTCCCGTCGACAGCGCACGCGACTGATCCTCCTGGTCGTAGTGCCCCTGATCGCAGCCGCGATCGCGCTGGGCTTCTATTTGAAAGGCGGGCGCTATGTCTCCACCGACAACGCCTATGTCAAGGCTGACAAAGTGCCGGTGAGCGCCGAAGTATCGGGCTCCGTTCAGGACGTCCCGGTTCGCGAAAACCAGGTCGTTCGCACCGGTCAGATCCTGTTCCGGCTTGATCCCGCGCCGTTCCGGGTCGCCGTCGCGAAGGCCGAGGCCAAGCTGGCCCAGGTGCGTACCGATCTCTCTGCCCTGCAGGCGAGCTACCGGGAAAAGCAGGCGGAAATCGCGCTGGCTCGCACCCGGCTCGCGTTCGCCAACCGGGACCAGCAACGCCAAGCCGACCTGGTGGCGAAGCATTTCATCTCCGCCTCCCGCTATGACGACGCCAAACAGAACACGGCGCTCGCGGCGCAGCAGATCGCCGCACTGCAGCAGGACCTCAAGCGCATCGGCGAAACGCTGGGCGGCAGCATCGAATCCGCAATTGCGCGCCACCCCTCCTACCTCGCCGCGGAAGCCGAACTCGAGCAGGCGCAGCTCGATCTGGCGCGCGTCGAGGTCCGCGCTTCGCTCCCGGGCACCGTGGGCAAGCTGCCGAAGCCGGGCCAGTATGTGACGGCCGGCGCGGTGGTGACGGCGTTGGTGGCCAACGGCAATCTGTGGGTCGAGGCCAATTTCCCGGAAACCGACCTGACCTATGTGCATCCGGGGCAGCCCGTGTCCATCCACGTCGACACCTATCCGTCCGTCTCCTGGCACGGCGTGGTGGAGAGCCTGAGTCCCGCAACGGGCTCGGAGTTTTCGGTGATCCCTGCCCAGAACGCGACCGGCAACTGGGTCAAGATTACCCAGCGCGTACCGGTGCGCATCCGGCTGGAAAGCCCTGCGGATTCACCGCAACTGCGCGCAGGCCTGAGCACTGAGGTCGAGATCGATACCGGGCACCGCCGCCGCCTGCTTGGCCTGTCGTTCTAGATCGCGCATGACTGCTGCCGCGCGCCCCGCGCAACCGGCTACGGCCCACCGCGGCTTCATCACCCTGTCGGTGATGCTGGCCACCATCATGCAGGCGCTGGACACCACCATCGCCAATGTGGCGCTGCCGCACATGCAGGGGTCGATGGGCGCCACCCAGGACCAGATTTCCTGGGTCCTCACCTCCTACATCGTGGCGGCGGCGATTTTCATGCCGCTGACCGGCTTCCTCGCCGCCCGCTTCGGCCGCAAGCGCCTGTTCATGGGGTCGGTGATCGGCTTCACGCTGGCGTCGATGCTGTGCGGGGCAGCCCAGAGCCTGCCGGAAATCGTGTTATTCCGCCTGCTGCAGGGGGTGTTCGGCGCCAGCCTGGTGCCGCTCTCGCAATCGGTTCTGCTCGACGCGTATCCGCGCGAACAACATGGCAAGGCGATGGCCTTGTGGGGCGTGGGCGTCATGGTCGGGCCGATTCTCGGCCCCACGCTCGGGGGCTGGCTGACCGAGTATTACAACTGGCGCTGGGTGTTCTACATCAACCTGCCCTTCGGACTTCTGGCCTGGCTGGGCCTGGCGACCTACGTCAAGGAAACCGGCATCGACCGTTCGCGCCGTTTCGACCTGCTGGGTTTCGCGATGCTGAGCCTGGGCATCGGCACGCTGCAAATGATGCTCGACCGCGGCGAGTCGCTGGCCTGGTTCGCCAGCCCGGAGGTCGTGATCGAGGCCATGCTCGCCGGGCTGTGCCTCTACCTCTTCGTCGCGCACATGTTCACCCACCCGCAGCCGTTCATCGAGCCCGGGCTGTTTCGCGACCGCAACTTCAGCATCGGCCTGGTGTTCATCTTCATCGTCGGCATCATCCTGCTGGCGACGATGGCGCTGCTGCCGCCTTTCATGCAGTACCTGATGGGCTATCCGGTGATCGACGTCGGGCTGCTGCTGGCGCCGCGCGGCGTGGGAACGATGATCGCGATGATCACGGTCGGCAAGCTGTCAGGCAAGGTCGATCCGCGCTACAAGATTTTTGTGGGCCTGGTGCTGGTGAGTTTTTCCCTATGGGAAATGACCCGCTTTACGCTGGACGTCACCGGCTGGGATATCGTGCGCACCGGCATTACCCAGGGGCTCGGGCTCGGCTTCATCTTCGTGCCGCTCTCCACCATCACGTTCGCCACGCTCGCCCCGCATTTCCGCAATGAGGGCACCGCGCTGTTCAGCCTGATGCGCAACCTGGGCAGCAGCATCGGCATCTCGGTCGTGATCACCTATCTGTCGCAGCACACCCAGACGAACCACGCCGCGCTGGCTGATTACCTCACGCCCTTCAACCTTGCCCTGCGCCAGGCCGCCGAGGCCGGCGCATACAACCTGACCACGTCGCAGGGCCTGACGACGCTCAACAGCGAGATCACGCGGCAGGCCGCATCGCTCGCCTATCTGCAGGATTTCCGGTTGATGATGTGGATCACGCTGGCGACCATCCCGCTCATCCTGCTGTTGCGCGGCCCAACGAAAGCCGCGCATGCCCCGACAGACGAGGAGATGGCTGCGGCAATCGAATGAACGATTGCCGGCCCGGGCCGTTTAGGAGTTGGCGCCTTCGCGCAACTCGTCCATGATGGAGTCGATATCCCTCTCCCAGCGGTCGAATACGGGCTTCAGCCGCGGATCGGGGAAGTATTGCTGCAGCGCCTGCGGATGGCTCGCCACCAGGATGGCCTGTTCGCCTTCCGCGAAGATCGTGATGTTCAGCGGCAGGAAAGGGATCAGTTCGGGGTGGGCAGCGGTCACCTGCCGCACTTCATTGAGCTTGCCGAAATACACCACGCGGTACATGTCACTCTTGAACTCGCGCCGAGCCAGGTTCTCGTTCACCTGCTGCAGGCGCGTGATCGTGTAGCCGCGCGACGAAATGGCGCTTTGCAGCAGGGCCATCGCCTCGGGGAACGGCTGGTTCACGCGCGCCATGAGCAAGCCGCCCGCCCAAGCGGGGGAAGCCAGGAGAAGCAGTGCCAGCACGCCACCCATGATTTTTTGCATCAGTCTCTTCATAGCGTTGCTTCCTCCATGATGGCGGTGTAGTTCTGCTTCATCTGTTCGCACAACTGGTTCAACTCGGAATTGTTGAACAGGCGGCTCAGCACCTTGGGATTGACCGACATCACCTGTACCTTGCCATCGGGTTTCTCCAGGATGGTGACGCGGCAAGGCAAGAACATGCCCACGCGCGGGTCGATGGCCAGGGCCTGATTGAGCAGGCTGATATTGCAGAAATAGACGATGACCTGTTTCGGGTTTTCGTTTTCCGGCGTGGTCAGGCCATATTCCAGCGTCTGCACCCGTCCGTAGAAGAAATTATGCGTCGTCACCGCCGCCTTGACGTTCTCGACCGTGGTTTTCAGATCGTACGGCGAGTCGCGGACGATCACCGGACTTTCCGCCTGCAACACCTGCGCCGAACCCGCAAGCGGCTGCTTTTCGAAACTGCGCACGTAACTGACGATGTCGTCAATGTCCTTTTCCTTCAGGCCCCGCTTGATGAAAGAAACCATCGGCGTGCCTTCGCGCCCCTGCATCAGGGTGGCCTTGATCATCGCGTCCGGCGCGGCAGCCAGGAAGCCCGGGTTGTGCAGCGCAGGCGCCATGATGGGCAGGTCGCGCGGCCGCGAGAACGTCACGCCGGTGCCCTTGGCGCCTTCACCATTGTCGCCGTGGCAGGCGGCGCAGTTCTGTTGAAACAGCTTGCGGCCATGCGACGGATTCCCGTGCACTGGCTTGCTTGAATACGTGACGCGGGGGCCGGTGTACCAGGACCGTACGTAGCCGACGATGGCGTCGATCTCATCCTCCCTAAGATTGGAGAAAGTCGGCATGACCCGGCCCGGGCGGCCGAGGTGGATGGTCTTGCGCAGATAGTCGTCGCTGATGCTGGCCTGAAACGAAGGCAGCGCCAAGGGAACGCCGATGCCGCCCGTGCCCTTTTCACCGTGGCAGGCGGCGCAGTTGCGCGCGTAGAGCCTGGCGCCGTTCGGGTCTGCCTGGGCCTGGGACAGGCCAAGCCCTCCAAGCAGAATCAATGCAAATAAACGAAGCAGCATGAGCGTTCCCCCTCTGTTCAGTTATTCAGACACGCATGTCCTAATGTTCATTCTAACCGTTTACTTCTTCGGCATGCCAGCCATCCTGCAAGGGCCTGCCCGGCGTGCAAAAATATACGCGCAATCGCCGCTTCCATCTGCAGACAGCCCCCCACTCCGGGCACCGTCCAGCAGAGTGACGTCATTTGTCCGCTATAGCCGCATCGACCGGTTATGCAAAGCGCGGCGCGCAAACTGGTTTCTTAGCCATCTGACGCTACGATAGTTCCCAAGCCCTCCTTTTATGAACGCATCAAGATGAGTGAACTGATCAACTGGCTGCCTCCCGAGCTGGCTTCGCTGCCGCGCTATGTCGTGGCGCTGGCGATCGGCCTGCTGATGGGGCTGGAGCGCGAACGCAATCCGGCAGCGAAAGCGGGGCTGCGCACCTTTGCATTGACGGCCCTGCTTGGTGTGCTGGCGGCGCACCTGGCGACGACCCTGGGCGAGTTGTGGCTGATCGCGGTGGGTCTGTTCCTGGTCGGTGCGATGATAATCGCGGCCTATCTGCAATCGCCGGCCGAGGACCGCGACCCCGGGACGACGACGGTGGCAGCGCTTATGCTGTGCTACGGACTCGGCGTGATGGTATGGCACGGCGAAATCCAGCTGGCGGTGATGCTGGGAATCACCAGCACGATGCTGCTCTACTTCAAGCCAGAACTGCGCGGCCTGAGCGAGCATATGAGTCGCCATGACCTGCTGTCGGTTCTGCAGTTCTCGGTGCTGGCGTTGATCATCCTGCCATTGCTGCCGAACCGGAATTACGGCCCCTATGGCGCACTCAACCCCTACCAGATCTGGTGGATGGTGGTGCTGATCGCCGGCGTGGGGCTGGCGGGCTATGCCGCGCTGAGAATGGTCGGACAAAAGCGCGGCGCGGTGATGCTGGGCCTGCTCGGCGGGCTGGTGTCGTCGACCGCCACCACGCTCTCGTTCAGCCGCCACGCCCGCGACAGCAGCGCGATGATGCCGGTCGCCGTGATCGTCATCGTGCTGGCCAACCTGGTGGTGCTGGTACGCCTCGGCGTGCTGGCCGCGCTGCTGGCGCCGGGGGTACTGATGCAACTGCTGCCCGTGCTGATCGGCGGGCTGGCCGGTGGCACCCTTGGTGCCGTATTCGGGGTGCACCGTTTGCAGCCGCAGGGCGCGCTGCCCCCCCTGGCGATGGGCAACCCCACCGAGCTGCGTCCGGCACTCGGCTTCGGACTGATGTATGCCGTCGTGCTGCTGGCGGCGGCCTGGCTGTCCGACTGGCTGGGCACGCGCGGGCTGTACGCCGTGACACTGGTATCGGGGTTGACCGATGTCGACGCCATCACCCTGTCCAGCCTGCGTCTATACAATCTGGACAAGCTGACGGTGGCAATGGTGGTCAACGTCGTCACGCTCGCCACGCTGGCCAACCTGGTCTTCAAGTCGACGCTCACCTTCGTCATCGGCGGCTGGAAGATGGCGCGCCACGCGATCGCGGGCATGGGAACGGTGGGGCTGGGGATGATTTTGGCCTGGGCTATAATGCACGGTTTTTCCGCCTAGTCACGAGCACAATCATGGAAGCCGAAAGCCTCAATCAGATCGAAGCCAAACTCGCCGACCTGGGCGAGCGTGCCACCCAACTCAGGGGGTTTCTTTGACTACCCTGTCAAGAAAGACCGTCTAGAAGAAGTCATTCGCCTGTCCGAGGCGCCGGATTTCTGGAACGACGCTGCCAAGGCCCAGGAACTGGGCCGCGAGCGCAAGGCGCTGGAAGATGTGGTGGTCGTGCTCGACCGCGTCGCCGCGGGCCTGAAAGACGCCGGTGAACTGTTCGAGATGGCGCGCGAGGAGAACGACGACGACACCCTCGTCGCCGTGCGCAATGACCTCGAGGGTATCGAGAAGGACGTGGCGCAGCTGGAATTCCGCCGCATGTTCAACAACCCGGCCGACCCCAGCAGCTGCTTCCTCGACATCCAGGCCGGCGCCGGCGGCACCGAGGCCTGCGACTGGGCTTCGATGCTGCTGCGGCAATATCTGAAGTACGCCGAACGCAAGGGCTTCAAGGCCGAACTGCTGGAAGAATCCGAAGGCGATGTCGCCGGCATCAAGTCCGCCTCGATCAAGATCGAGGGCGACTACGCCTACGGCTACCTGCGCACCGAAACCGGCGTCCACCGCCTGGTGAGGAAATCCCCGTTCGACTCGTCCGGCGGCCGCCACACTTCGTTTGCCAGCGTGTTCGTCTACCCGGAAGTCGACGATTCGATCGAAGTCGACATCAACCCCGCCGACCTCAGGATCGACACCTACCGCGCATCCGGCGCCGGCGGCCAGCACATCAACAAGACCGACTCCGCGGTGCGTATCACCCACCTGCCGACCAACATCGTGGTGCAGTGCCAGAACGACCGTTCGCAGCACAAGAACCGCGCCGAGGCGATGTCGATGCTGAAGTCCAGGCTCTACGAAGCCGAGCTGCGCAAGCGCCAGGCCGAGCAGGACAAGCTTGAAGCGGGCAAATCCGACGTGGGCTGGGGCCACCAGATCCGCTCGTATGTCCTGGACAACTCGCGCATCAAGGATCTGCGCACCAACGTCGAAGTCTCCGCCACGCAGAAGGTGCTCGACGGCGACCTCGACGTGTTCATCGAAGCGAGCCTGAAACAGGGCGTGTGATGGCCGCACCCGCCTGGCGGGCGCGTGCGATATTTATCCTCTCAAATCCGCCGCCGGAGACCCCATGCGCACCGAAACCCCCGTCACGCTATTCCTGAAGGACTACACCCCGCCCGCCTGGTGGGTCGACTCGGTCGAATTGCATGTCGCCATCCGCGACGACCATGCCGAGGTGCGGTCGCGTCTCGCCTGCATGCGCAATCCCGCGGCGGTGGGCGGAGCGCTAGTGCTGAACGGCGAGGCGCTGCATTTGGTGAGCGTGACGCTCGACGGCGCTGCACTCGACGCGACGCAGTATACCTATGCCGACGACCTGCTGACGATCGCCGCTCCGCTGCCGGATGCGTGCGTGCTGGAAACCGTGGTGCGCATCGAGCCGGACAGCAACACCCAGCTCTCGGGCCTGTATCGCTCGCGCGACGGCTATTTCACCCAGTGCGAGGCGGAGGGCTTCCGCCGCATCACTTTCTTCCCGGACCGCCCGGACGTGATGGCCAAGTTCAGCTGCACCGTGGAGGCCGACCGCGCGCGCTTCCCGCATCTGCTCTCCAACGGCAATCCTGTCGCGGCAGGCCCGTGCGCGGGCGACACGACACGGCACTGGGCACGCTGGGAAGACCCCTACGCCAAGCCCTGCTACCTGTTCGCGCTGGTCGCAGCCAGGCTCGACGTGCTGGAGGACGAATACAGCACTGCCTCGGGGCGCATGGTCAGGCTGGCGGTCTACGTCGAGCCGGGCAAGCTTGACCAGTGCGGCCACGCGATGGCTGCGCTGAAAAAAGCGATGCGCTGGGACGAGCAGCGCTTCGGTCTCGAATACGACCTCGACCAATACATGATCGTCGCGATCGGCGACTTCAACATGGGGGCGATGGAAAACAAGGGGCTCAACATCTTCAACACCAAGTACGTGCTGGCGCGCCCGGACACGGCGACCGATGCCGACTACCAGGGCATCGACCGGGTGGTGGCGCACGAGTATTTCCACAACTGGACCGGCAACCGCGTGACCTGCCGCGATTGGTTCCAGCTGTCATTGAAAGAGGGTTTGACGGTATTCCGCGACCAGGAATTCGGCGCCGACACCCATTCGCG
>JBLMYH010000027.1:0-17920 GCA_050258175.1 Hyphomicrobiaceae bacterium | reverse complement strand
CTTGGTGCAGGGGCAAGCCAATTACGGCGGCGAGACCGGGGACACCCGCTTCAGCCTGGGGGCCGGCTACAGCCGCACGAAAGGCGGATTCTCTGCGGCGCGTCCGGGTATCTTCGGTTACAACCCCGACAAGGATGGCGACACGAAACGCAGCGCTCATCTCAATGTCGATCACGCCATCGATGATCGCAACCACATTGGCCTCACAGCCATGGGCACTCGCGACTACGTGGACTTCGACGATGGCACGGCAAAGGATGTCGCCCACAACCAGGTCAATGACGTGGCAGCGTGGTGGAAGACGCGCCTGTCCGAGCACTGGACAAGCCAGCTGCGTGCGGGCCTGGGGCAGAACCATACGGAAAATTTCAGCCTCGGCATCCCAACCTCGCGATTCGATACCGACCAGGTGCAGTACCTGTGGCAAAACGATTTCGCGCTGAGCGGGGGCAACCTGACCGCCAGCCTGGAACACAACGACCAGCACGTCAGTTCTGACACGGCATTCACCGTAACCAGCCGCACCATCAATGCGGGGCAGTTGGGCTACCTCGGGCAATGGGGCGCGCACGCCCTGCAGGCTTCGCTGCGCCACGATGACTACAGCGACTTCGGCGGGCATAGCACCGGCATGGTCGGGTACGCGTATGCATTAAGCACGGCCTGGCGGGCAAGCGCCAGCTATGGAACTTCCTTCAAGGCTCCCACTTTTAACGACCTCTATTGGCCCAACCAATTTGGATTCCAGGGCAACCCCAATTTGAAGCCGGAGCAAGGGCGCAATCTCGAAATGAGCCTGCGTTATCAGGCGGGAGGGAACCAGGCGAGCATCACGGGTTACCGCAACCGTTTGAGTGACTTGATCGTGTTCGTCCCGTCTTTGCCGATTTCCACCGTGGAGAACGTCAACCGCGCGACGCTCGAAGGCATCACCGTCGAAGGCGGAACCGAACTGGCCGGAATGCGCATCCATGCGAGCATGGACTGGCTGCAGGCGACAGACGACGAGACCGGGCATCTTTTGAACTACCGGGCGCGCCGGCATGGCACGCTGGACGTGTCGAAAGTGCTGGACCGCTGGGAGCTGGGCGCCACCCTGG
The DNA here is from genome assembly GCA_050258175.1 of Hyphomicrobiaceae bacterium. Lineage (GTDB taxonomy): Bacteria > Pseudomonadota > Gammaproteobacteria > Burkholderiales > Thiobacillaceae > Thiobacillus. Next base: position 16,820 of record JBLMYH010000027.1, on the reverse strand, counting down.
TCGCATCCGGCAGCCGCTTTGCCGATCTCGCCAATACGGTGAGCCTGCCGGGCTATGCCAGACTGGATGTGCGGGCGCAGTACCGCATCAACCCGGACTGGCAGGTGCTGATGCGGGTGAACAACGTGCTAAACGCCGATTATCAGTTGGTGGCAGACTACAACACCAGTTTTCAGCTGGTACCTGCCTTTAACACGCCCGGAATCAATGGCTTGGTGGCCCTGCAATACCAGCCCAAATAATGGAATGGCTGTGTTAGGTTGACGGCCATTCCTGCTGCGGGATAGATACCCGCCTGATTCCGAGAGAAAGGAAACCGATGATCGAACCCGATCGCAACGCGCGCCACAACGCGCGCATGGCACGCAAGAAGGCGCTGGTCGACGCTGCCATCGCCGCGGCCAGCGACGAGCGCGGCCTGCTCCTCGTCATCACCGGCAACGGCAAGGGCAAGAGCACCTCGGCGTTCGGCATGGTGGCGCGTGCGCTCGGCCACGGCATGAGGGTCGGCGTGGTGCAGTTCATCAAGAGCCGCACCGACACCGGCGAGGAAGCCTTCCTCGGCAAACAGTCTGGCGTCGAATGGCACGTCACCGGAGACGGCTTCACCTGGGACACGCAGAACCGCGAACAGGACATCGCAACCGCCGGTCGCGGCTGGGCAATCGCCGCGCGTATGCTCGCGGATCCGTCCTATCAGCTGGTGGTACTGGACGAGCTGACCTACCTCCTGAGCTACGGTTACCTCGATGCCGACAGGGTGCTCGACGCGCTGGCGCAACGCCCGCCGATGCAGCACGTGATCGTCACCGGGCGCGCAGCCTCCGATGCGCTGATCGAACTGGCCGACACGGTGTCGGTCATCTCCGACGAGAAGCATGCGTTTCGCGCCGGCGTGAAAGCACAGCCCGGCATCGACCTGTAATCACCCTGTAACCGTCTTGCCATACAACACGGGCTTTGCTTCTGGCGGAGTCTGCCGTGCGTATCCTGATGGTGTCCGACGTGTACTTCCCGCGCGTCAACGGCGTATCCACGTCCATTCAAACCCTGCGCCAGGCGCTGGCCGGAACCGGACACAGCAGCGTGCTGGTGGCGCCGGACTACCCGGCCACGGCTGCCGAGCCCGGCATCGTGCGGGTGCCGGGCTGGTCGATTCCACGCGATCCCGAAGACAGGCTGATGCATCCGCGCGCGCTCGCCGCAGCGCTGGAGGCACTCGATCCCGCCGACTTCGACCTCGTCCACATCCACACCCCCTTCCTGGCGCACCGCGCCGGGGTGCGCTGGGCGCGCCGACATGGCCTGCCGTGCGTAGAGACCTACCACACACTGTTCGAGGAATACTTCCACCACTACCTGCCGTTCCTGCCGAAAAAACTGCTGGCGGCGGCGGCACGCATGATCTCGCGCAAGGAATGCGACGGCGTCAGCGCCGTGATCGCGCCGTCGTCGGCGATGAAGAACGCATTGCTGGCGTATGGCGTCAGCAGCCCCGTCCACATCATTCCCACCGGCCTCCGGCTGGCGGATTTTTCCAACTGCGATGGCCCCGCGTTTCGTCTGCGCCACGACATCGCCACCGAGCGCCCGCTGATGGCTTACGTCGGGCGGGTGGCCTTCGAGAAGAACCTGGATTTCCTGCTGCGGGTGACGCAAGCAGTGCGGCGCAGCCTGCCCGATGTGCTGCTCGTCATCGCCGGCGAGGGCCCGGCGCGGCCCTCGCTGGAGCGCGCGGTGGAAAAACGCGGGCTTGGCGACAACGTGCGTTTCGTCGGCTACCTCGAACGCGGGACCGAACTGCCGGCCTGCTACTGCGCGGCCAATGTCTTCGTCTTCGCCTCCAAGACCGAAACCCAGGGTCTCGTGCTGCTGGAGGCCATGGCGCTCGGCGTGCCAGTGGTCGCCCTGGCCGAGATGGGGACGCGGGACGTGCTGCAGGAGGGGCAGGGCTGCCGCATCGCGCCCGACGACGTCGCAGGCTTCGCGCGCGTGCTGACCCCGTTGCTGACGGACCGTGCAGCGGCGCAGGCGCTCGGCGCGGCCGGCAAGACCTACGCCGCGGGCTGGAGCGAGGCGCGCATGGGCGCAGCCATCCTCGCGCTCTATCAGACCCTGCAATCAGGCCGTGTGGCCCGAACGGCGCCCGCCCCGGCATAATTGCCGGGTGAACGCCGCATCCTACGTCGGGCGCTTTGCGCCGTCCCCCACCGGTCCCCTGCATTTCGGCTCGCTGGTCGCCGCCGTGGCGAGCTGGCTCGATGCACGCGCGGCGGGCGGGCGCTGGCTGGTCCGCATGGAGGACCTTGACCTGCCGCGCTGCGAGCCCGGCGCGGCCGACACCATCCTGCGCCAGTTGGAGGCCTATGGCCTGCTCTGGGACGGCGCAGTGCTCACCCAGTCGCGGCGTGACGAAGCCTACGTGGCCGCGCTGGATGCGCTGCGGTCGCAGGGCGCGGTGTTCGCCTGCACCTGCACCCGCAGCCTGCTCGCACGGGCGCCGCGCAATGCCGAGGGCGAGATCGTCTACCCAGGCACCTGTCGCCTGCATCCGCCCCCGCGCATGGCGGCGCACGCGTGGCGGGTGCGGGTGAAGGAGGTGAGTGTTCACTTCGAAGACCGCATCCACGGCGACCTGCAGCAGCAGCTGGCGCATGACGTCGGCGACTTCATCGTCAAGCGCGCTGACGGCCTGTTCGCCTACCAGCTGGCGGTCGTGGTGGACGACGCGTTCCAGGGCATCACCCACGTCGTGCGCGGTGCCGATCTGCTGTGGAGCACGCCGCGCCAGATCTACCTGCAAGATCTGCTCGGTCTGCCGACACCGCGTTATGCCCACGTCCCGCTCGTCACCAACGCCGCAGGGCAGAAGCTTTCCAAGCAGACCCTCGCCCCCGCCTTGCCCGCAGCCGGGCAGGGCGCCGTGCTGGCGCTGGCCCTTGCCGTGCTCGGCCATCCGCCGCCGCCTGATCTGCCAGCTGCCGGGCCAGGTGCGCTGCTGGCATGGGCACGCGCGCACTGGCAGATCGAAAAGGTGCCGCTGCGGCCGGCCGTTGCCAATGCGGCGTCCTGACCGGACAATTCACCTCCCGCTATACTGCTCCGCACTCATGGCCCAACTCCCTTCCGCCGTCGAACAGGTCCTGCAGGTCCACGCTGCTTTCATCCATGCCGTGGTCAACGCGCTGCGCGACCGCAGCCAGTTGCCCGACCTGATGAAACAGCTCGACGCCGCCGAGCAGGCCGGCTGGGCAAGGCTGGTCGGCGCGCTGCGTCACGTGATCAACGGCCGCCGCGATGCTTCGATCAAGCTCGGTCTGGACGAGGAGGACACCATCCTGCTCGATGCCATCCTGCGCGGCCTCGATCATCCCGCCACCCTGCCGTCGCTGAATGTGCAGCCGGATGGCAGCAGCGCAGCGCCCGGGCTCGCCGCGCTGATCGACGCCTCGGCGCGCGGCGATGCGCAGGCGATGTCAGTACTCGCCAACATGGCCGAACAGATGATGAAGGCGGGCGGTGACATGGCGCTGCTGGGCGGGCGCATGCGCCGCCTGGTCAACGGCGAGCGCGACGCCGACCAGCTCGTCGCCGGTATGGGGCCCTTGGGACGCGAACTGCTGATCAGCCTGCTCGACGAACTGGCCAAACTGCGGCCGCAGTAAATCACGCCAGCCGCACACCCGGTTTCGGCGCTTCGCCGCCGCGCGATAGTTTTGACAGGCCCTGCCTGCGTCGGCTAAAATGCGCGCCTTTTCGGCGGTCCTCGGCCGGAAAAGCAGTCCAAGGGTGATGTAGCTCAGTCGGTTAGAGCGACGGATTCATAATCCGTAGGTCGGTGGTTCAAGTCCACTCATCACCACCAGCTTCCTTTTCGTCGCCGTCTGACCGCAAGGCCGCGGCGAAATTCCCGCCCCCAGTCTATCCACTGCCCCGGCACCCTCATGAAAAAGATCTACATCAAAACTTTCGGCTGCCAGATGAACGAGTACGACTCGGACAAGATGGCCGACGTGCTCAACGCCGCCGAAGGCCTGACCCCGACTTCCAGCCCGGAAGATGCCGACGTCATCCTGTTCAACACCTGCTCGGTGCGCGAGAAGGCGCAGGAAAAGGTGTTCCACGACCTCGGCCGGGTGCGCCACCTGAAAGCCGCCAACCCCAATCTCATCATCGGCGTCGGGGGCTGCGTTGCCAGCCAGGAAGGGGCGGCAATCGTGGCGCGCGCGCCCTTCGTCGACGTGGTGTTCGGCCCGCAGACCCTGCACCGCCTGCCCGAACTGATCGCGAAGAAGCGCGAGACCGGACGCGCGCAGATCGACATCAGCTTTCCCGAGATCGAGAAATTCGACCACCTGCCGCCGGCGCGGGTCGAAGGCGCGTCGGCTTTCGTCTCGATCATGGAAGGCTGCTCCAAGTACTGCACCTTCTGCGTCGTGCCCTACACGCGCGGCGAGGAAGTCTCGCGGCCATTCGACGACGTCATCGCCGAAGTGGCCGACCTTGCCGGGCGCGGCGTGAAGGAGGTCACGCTGCTGGGGCAGAACGTCAACGCCTACCAGGGCGCGCTGCATGAGGGCGGTACCGCCGACTTCGCCTTCCTGCTGGAAATGGTGCACGAGATCCCGGGTATCGAGCGCATCCGCTACACGACCAGCCACCCACGCGAAATGACGGCGCGCCTGATCGAGTGCTATGGCAAGCTGCCCAAGCTGGTGTCGCACCTACACCTGCCGGTACAGTCCGGCTCCGACCGCATCCTTGCGGCGATGAAGCGCGGCCACACCGTGCTCGAGTTCAAGTCGATCGTGCGCAAGCTGCGCGAGCAGCGCCCCGACCTGTGCCTGTCGTCGGATTTCATCGTCGGCTTCCCGGGCGAGGCCGAGGCCGATTTCGAGGCGACGATGAAGCTGATCCAGGAACTCGACTTCGACGCCAGCTTCTCCTTCATCTACAGCAAGCGCCCCGGGACACCGGCGTCGGACTATCCTGATGATGTGAGTGCTGAATTGAAGACGCAAAGGCTGATGAAACTGCAGGCACAAATCGAGGCGCAGGCACAGCGGGTGAACCAGGCCATGGTCGGCACCGTGCAGCGCGTGCTGGTGGAAGGCCACGCCAGGAAGAATGCCGAGGAGCTCGCTGGCCGCACCGACAACAACCGCATCGTCAACTTCGCCGGCCAGCCGCGACTGATCGGCCAGTTCGTCGACGTCACCATCACCCAGGCCCTGCCGCACAGTCTGCGCGGCGACATCGCCATCACAGAGAGCGTAAGCGCTTGAAAACCGACATCGTTGAACTGCGTCTCGCCCCCGAAGACAACCGGCGGCTGGCGAATCTGTGCGGCCCGTTGGACGAGAACCTGCGGCAGATCGAAGCGGCGTTCGACGTCACCATCGGCCGCCGCGGCTCCAGCTTCCGCGTGAGCGGCGACGCGGTGCAGGCCGAAAAGGGCGCGCAGGCGATTGAGCATTTCTACAACCGCGCCCATGATGAGTTGAGCCTCGACGACATCCAGCTGGGCCTGGTCGAACTCACCCGCGGCCGCGCCGACGACGAAGGCCCGGCGCTGCGCACCCGTCGCGCCGACCTGCGCGCACGCACGCCGCGCCAGGGCGAATACATCGAGCAGATCCGCAGCCACGACATCACGTTCGGCATCGGCCCGGCCGGCACCGGCAAGACCTATCTGGCCGTCGCCTGCGCGGTCGACGCGCTGGAGCGCGAGCAGGTCAAGCGCCTGGTGCTGACGCGGCCGGCGGTAGAGGCGGGCGAACGCCTCGGCTTCCTGCCGGGCGACCTGACGCAGAAGGTCGATCCTTACCTGCGCCCGCTCTACGACGCGCTGTACGACCTGATGGGCTTCGACAAGGTGACGCGGCTGATCGAGCGCCACGCCATCGAGGTCGCGCCGCTTGCCTTCATGCGGGGGCGCACGCTCAACCACGCGTTCATCATTCTCGACGAGGCGCAGAACACCACGCCCGAGCAGATGCAGATGTTCCTGACGCGCATCGGTTTCGGCGCGCGCGCTGTGGTGACCGGCGACCCGACGCAGATCGACCTGCCCAAGCACGTGAAATCCGGCCTGATGGATGCGGCCGACGTGCTGGCCGGCGTGCGCGGGCTGGCCTTCACCCACTTTCAGTCGGAAGACGTGGTGCGCCATCCGCTGGTCGGCCGCATCGTCGACGCCTACGCCGCGCGGCGCGCGGAGACCGATAAACATTGAGCCCTGAGTTCAGCCTGTCGGTGCAGTTCGCCAGCGCGGCCGACGCGCTGCCGAGCCGCGCGCAGGTCCGGCGCTGGGTTGTCGCCGCGCTAGAACGTCCGGCCGAGGTCACGGTGCGCATCGTCGACGCCGAGGAGGCGCAGGCGCTCAACCAGGACTACCGTGACAAGGGCTACGTGCCCAACGTGCTGACCTTCGAGTACGGTGAAATCTCGCCCGGAATATTGGGGGGCGACGTCGTGATCTGCGCCCCGGTGGTCGAGCGCGAGGCGCGCGAGCAGGGCAAGCCGCTGCAGCACCATTACGCGCACATGACCGTCCACGGCGTGCTGCATCTGCAGGGCTACGACCACATCGAGCCGGCCGATGCCGACATCATGGAATCGCGCGAAGCCGTTATACTGAAACGGTTTCGCATTCCCAATCCTTACGCTTCCTGACACAAATGGAGCCCGACAGTAGTCATAAACCGAGCCTGCTCGAGCGCATCTCCCACTGGCTGATGCGCGAACCCGAAGACCGTGAACAGCTGATCGAGCTGCTGCACGGCGCCTACGAAAACAGCCTGATGGATGCCGACGCCCTGGCGATGATCGAGGGTGTGCTGCAGGTATCCGAGATGCGGGTCGGCGAGATCATGATCCCGCGCGCGCAGATGGACGTCATCGACATCAACGATGCGCCCGAAGTCTTCATCCCCTACGTCATCGAAACCGCGCACTCGCGCTTCCCGGTCATCGACAAGGATCGCGACGACGTCATCGGCATCTTGCTGGCGAAAGACCTGCTGCGGCACTACGCCGAATCCGACAGCGACATCCGTGGCATGTTGCGCCCTGCCGTGTTCATCCCGGAATCGAAGCGGCTCAACGTGCTGTTGAAGGAATTCCGCTCCAACCGCAACCACATCGCCATCGTCGTCGACGAATACGGCGGCGTGGCCGGTCTGGTGACGATCGAGGACGTGCTCGAGCAGATCGTCGGCGACATCGAGGACGAATACGACTTCGACGAGACCGAGGACAACATCATCCGCGAGAAGGAAGACGTGTTCCGCGTCAAGGCGGGTACCGAGATCGACGACTTCAACCAGGCACTGGGCGCGCAGTTCTCCGACGAGGAATTCGACACCGTCGGCGGCCTCGTCGTCTCGCGTTTCGGCCATCTGCCCAAGCGCGGCGAGTCGGTCCGGTTCGACGGCTTCCAGTTCAGCGTCCTGCGCGCCGACAGCCGCCGCTTGCACGCAGTGCGCGTGACGCGCCTGCCGCCGGAAGAGGCCGCGCAGCTACCGCTGGTCTGATTCCTACAGCGTATGTCGGCGGTCGCCGCGCGCGAAGCCGGCAAGCGGCGCCACGCTGCCCTTGCTCAGACCGATCACCTTGAACAGTTCGCCCATCTCCGCCGGTGACACCAGGCGCTGCACCGCGTTGGCCTGCGGCAGATAGGCTGCCGCATCGGCCGCCGGCGTCCGCATCAGCAAATCGGTGAGCCCGCCGTTCAGCAGAAAGCTTGCCTGGCTGGCATAGCCCGCGAGTTCCAGCCCCGCATCCACGCCCGCCCGCGCCAGCGCGCTGAAATTCACGTGCGCGGTGAGATCGCACAGCCCGGGCAGATAGAAGGGATCGTCGAGCGCGTGATGGCGGTAATGCACGCGCAGCGTGCCCATGTGGCGCTGCGGGTGGTAGTACTCGGCCGCGACAAAGCCGTAGTCGAGCAGCAGGATCAGGCCATGGCCGAGCACATGCGCGAGCGTGGCGAGCAGCGCGTCGGCGGCCAGATTGATCTCCGAGAGATAGCCTGGTGCAAGGTCCAGCGCCTCGGCGCGGGCGCGCAGCGCCGGATCGGCAATGGGCCGGTCCTGCCAGGCGAAGGCATCGCCATCGAGCGCCACGCCGCGCACCCGCGGCCCGGCCTCTGCCCAGTGCACCAGTTCCACCGGCAGCGCGTCGAGCACCTCGTTGCCGAGGATCACGCCCTTGAAATGTTCAGGCAGCGCATCCAGCCAGCGCACCCGCCCGGCGAGTTCGGGCCACGCGCGCGCAATCGTTTGCTGCTGGCGCTCGCGCAGCTCCGCGCTCACTTCCAGAATGCAATAGCGCGCCGGCAACGCGCCAAGCCGCTCGAGCTCGCCCAGCACGTCCGCCGCCAGCCGCCCACTGCCTGCGCCCAGCTCCAGGATTTCGCCGCCGGTTTCCGCCAGCACCGGCGCGATCGCGTGCGCCAGCGTGCGGCCGAACAAGGGCGTCAGTTCCGGCGCGGTGACGAAGTCGCCGGCCGCCCCGAACTTCAGCGCGCCGGCGGCGTAGTAGCCGAGGCCGGGCGCATAGAGCGCGGCTTCCATATAGCGCGAGAACGGAATCCAGCCACCGGCATCCCCGATCAGCGCGCGCAGGTGCGCGGCTACGCGCTGGCTGTGCGCAAGGGCTTCGGGCGTGGGGGCGGGCAGCATCGAGTTCATGGATAATGCGCAATCCACGGACTATAAGGGTGAATCCCGATGCATGGCAAAGTGGTTCTGATTACCGGAGGGGCCAAGCGGGTCGGCGCGGCATCGGCGCGCCTGCTGCATGCGGCCGGCGCCAACCTGATGATTCACTACCGCAGCTCGGCCAAGGAAGCGCGCGCGCTGCAGGACGAGCTCAACGCCAGCCGTTCCGACTCGGTGGCATTGATCCAGGCCGACCTCAACGACACCGGCGGCCTGCCGAGCCTGGTGCAGAAGACGGTCGCCACCTTCGGCGGCCTCGACGTGTTGCTCAACAACGCGTCGAGCTTCTACCCTACCCCGGTCGGCACCATCGATGAAAGCGACTGGATCGACCTCATGGGCAGCAACCTCAAGGCGCCGATGTTCCTGTCGCAGGCCGCCGCGCCCGAGCTTAAGAAACGCCGCGGCTGCATCATCAACATCACCGATATCCACGCCGAGCGGCCGATGAAAAGCTACGTCGTGTATTCGGTCGCCAAGGCCGGCCTGGTCGGGCTGACCAAGTCGCTGGCGCGCGAACTCGCGCCCGAAGTGCGCGTCAACGGCATCGCGCCGGGGCCGATCATGTGGCCCGAGGGCGACTCGAATTTTGACGAGGTCTCGCGCCAGCGCATCGTCTCCCACACCATGCTGAAGCGTGCCGGCGATCCCCACGACATCGCGCTGGCGGTGCGCTTTTTCGCGATGGACACGCACTACGTGACCGGACAGATCCTGGCCGTGGACGGCGGGCGCAGCGCAAAGCTCTGACACTCGGGCTACTGGCGGCGACGCGACGCGTCCTCGTTCCAGAAGCGCTCCATGGCGATGTAGGCATACGACGCCGACCAGCCGATCAGCAGCAGGCCGTTGAGGGCCTCCACCCCGGCGATCATCCGGATGGGCCCCGCCGGCGTGAGGTCGCCAAAGCCGAGCGAGGTATAGGTCTCCGCCGAGAAGTAGAGGCAGCTCGCCAATGAATGGCCGGCGGGTCCGCTGAGGGTGCCCACCCCCAAGTACTTCGTCAGCAGATAGATGGACAAACCGTAAAGTGTCATCTCCAGCGCATGGGCGACGAAGGCCGTGGAGATGACCACGAGCAGCTTGCTGCGGTTGGGAATGGCGAGCGACGTCAGCCGGTTGTTGAGATGGCTCAGCGCCTCATAGTGGGTGACGGTGGTCAAGGCGAGAAGCAAGGCGCACGCGATGGAAACGATGAGCATACTGGACCCGGTGTCGGCAGACGTGGCAGAAAAACGCGGTCGCGGCCGTGCTGATTCCTGGCGAAGCGGTTGACGGAAACCGAGCTGGCGTCGCCGCCCAGGATGAACCGCGCTTCGGTGCAGCCCCGATTGCAGACGGGGATGACCGCTGCATCCGGGCCCGCATGCGCGCCCGCATAAGCCGGTGTTTGAACGCGCCGGGTAGCCCGAGTTCAGTCCGCCGCGTTATTTTTCGGTGCCGTTGAACGGCGTCCAGCGTGGCGTCGCTGCGCCGTGTTGAAGCCAGCCGTCGACCGCCGATGCAGACCGGCGTGCAATCGATCAAACGAAGCCGGCGCAAGGCATGGGCGCGCGGCCGGACGCGCCTTGAAGATGCGGGCCGTGATCGTCGCCGCGGCGGAGGCGCTTGTCTCATATCGCAGACAGCCCCTGCCGCCCGACCTTGATCAGCCGCGCCGCTGACTGCGGAACGTGGAAGCGGAACGGATCTCTTCGAGTTCCGCCGCCTTCTCTTCAACCGCCTCGGTCACCGGCGTCTCAGCGACCGTTTCCGGCAGCTTCGCCAGCGTCGGTCCGGCGGCATGCATCGCCATGTTGCCGGTAATGATGCCGCCTTCCTCGACCATCAAGGCGCCGTAGCGGATCGTGCCGTTGACGCGGCCGGTAGCGTACACCACCAGCCGCTTGCGGGCGGTCAGTTCGCCTTCGAAGGTGCCGCGCACCTCCGCCACGTCGATCTCGGCCTTGCCCGAAAACACGCCGCCTTCGGCAATGCGGATGTCGCGGCTGTTCATCGACGCTTCCACGCGGCCTTCCACCACCAGGATTTCGCAATCGGTGATCTCGGCGCCCTTCAGCTTGATGTTCGGCCCGACGATGAGCTTGCTGCCCTCGTCGCCCGGCGCAGCCTTGGTGGCTTCCTTCGCACTGGATTCCTTGACGGTCTCGGCAGGCTTGGGCGTTTCGGCAGGCTTGGCCGGGTAGCCGGTATGGCTCGTCCGGGTCGAATCGGTTCTGGAGTTGCCGGCAGCGCCGGGTTGCATGAAGGATTTGAGCATGGTCGTCTCTCTCGTATCTGGGTGGTCAAACGGTGGGGTACTGCACTCTGGTGTGGTTGCACCCGGAACTGGGCACGAGGGTCGTAGAGCAGCAGCCGTGCCAGCACGGGAAAGCCGTTGATAAACAGTCGGGTAGGGGATTGGAGGGGGAAAGGCGGGGCAAAAAACCCGGGAAAATGTCGCCTGACGGCGACGCCCGTTTCAGGCGATTTTCAGATTAATCCTATAAAACAAAAGGATAGGGCGGATCGAGCCTGTCGTCTGATGGCGACAGCGCCGGAGACCAGCTTAAGATTGATGCGGTTGCATTGCTTAGCCGCATGCAGGCGGACATTAAAGGAAGTACTAGGCTGTCTTTTGGTGACCTTGGTTTTATGTTCTCGGGCCGATAAAGGATCCGGTTGGGCAATTCTGATTCGGAATTCCGAGCGTCTCAGCCCGGCCGCTTATACCCCCGATACCAGTCCACCCACTTCCCGATCCCATACTCCAGCGTCGTCGCTGGCTTGAAGCCGGTGTCACGGATCAGGTCGTCGACGTCGGCGTAGGTGGCCTGCACATCGCCGTCCTGCATTGGCAGCAAGTTCTTCTTCGCCTCCTGGCCCAACGCCTTTTCGATCGTGCCGATGAAGTCCATCAGCTGCACCGGCGTGTGGTTGCCGATGTTGTAGATGCGATAAGGGGCGTGGCTGGTGGCGGGGTCGGGGTGCTTGTGGTCGAAGTTCGGGTTGCCCTGCGGGATGCGGTCGAGCACCTTCACCGTGCCGTCGGCGATGTCGTCGATATAGGTGAAGTCGCGCATCATGTCGCCGTGGTTGAAGACGTCGATGGTGCGGCCTTCGAGGATGGCCGAGGTGAACAGCCAGGGCGACATGTCGGGCCGGCCCCACGGGCCGTAGACGGTGAAGTAGCGCAGGCCGGTCGTCGGCAGGCCGTAGAGGTGCGAGTAGGTGTGCGCCATCAGCTCGTTGGCCTTCTTGCTCGCGGCGTAAAGGCTGACCGGGTGGTTGACCGGGTCGTGCACCGAGAACGGGATCTTGGTGTTGGCGCCGTACACGCTCGATGAACTCGCGTAGACGAAGTGCTTGATGCCGTGGTGGCGGCAGCCTTCGAGCAGGTTGGCGAAGCCGACCAGGTTGGACTGCACGTAGGCGTGCGGATTCTTCAGCGAATAGCGCACGCCGGCCTGCGCGGCGAGGTTGATGACGGCGTCGAAGTGGCCCTTCTCGAACAGGTCCTCCATCACCATGCGGTCGGAGATGTCGTCCTTGACGAAGCGGAAGTTGGGGAAAGGCTTCAACTGTTCCAGCCGCGCGAGCTTCAGCGCCGGATCGTAGTAGTCGTTGAGGTTGTCGATGCCGACGACCTCGTCGCCGCGCTTGAGCAGGATTTGCGCGACGTGCATGCCGATAAACCCGGCAGCACCGGTGAGCAGGATTTTCATTGTTGGGCCTCCAGAGTGGCATCGATTCTAGCATCGGCCCCTTTACAATCCGGCGATGCCCAACCTGCGCCTGCTACTCGACTGGACGCTCTACCGGCTGGCCCTGCTGCTGGCCGCACCCCTGATTCCGCTGCGCCTGCTGTGGCGCGGGCGGCGCGAGCGCGGCTATCTGCAGCACTGGGGCGAGCGGCTGGCGCTCGGCCCGATACCGGCGCCGGGCGCACTGTGGATCCACGCGGTGTCGGTCGGCGAGATGCGCGCGGCGCAACCGCTGATCGCGGCGCTGCGCGATGCGCACCCCGATGCGCCCATGCTGCTCACCTGCATGACGTCGACCGGACGCGCCACGGCCGAGGCGTTGTACGGCAGCTTTGCGCGCATCGTCTATCTGCCCTACGACTACGCCGGCGCGATGCGGCGCTTCATGCGCCGCGTGCGGCCGCGGGTCGGCATCCTGATGGAAACCGAGTTGTGGCCCAACCTCGTCCATGCTGCCGCACGTGCTGCGGTTCCGCTGGTGCTGGCAAATGCGCGCCTGTCGGAGCGCTCCGCGCGCGGCTACGCGCGGGTGCCGGCGCTGACGCGGGCGTGTCTGCAGCGGATCGCGGTCATTGCCGCGCAGACCGAGGCCGACGCCGCTCGCCTGCAAAAACTCGGGGCGGACGCCACGCACGTGACCGGCAATCTCAAGTTCGAAATCGCGCCGCCGCCCGCGCAACTCGAGCGCGGCGCGGCATGGAAAGCGCAATGGGGGCCGCGCCCGGTGCTGCTCGCGGCGAGCACGCGCGAAGGCGAGGAAGCGCCGCTATTGCGTGCGTTCGCCGCCGCGGCGCCGGCCGCGGTGCTGTTGGCGCTGGTACCGCGCCATCCGCAGCGTTTCGACGAAGTGGCGGGGTTGATCGAGGCGGCAGGCCTTGCCTATCAGCGGCGCAGCGCGCTTGACGGAGCGCCGCTGGATCCGCGGACGCGCGTGCTGCTGGGCGACAGCCTGGGCGAGTTGTTCGCGTACTACGCGGCGAGCGACGTCGCCTTCGTTGGGGGCAGCCTCGCGCCGCTGGGCGGACAGAACCTGATCGAGGCGGCGAGCGTGGGGCGGCCGGTGCTGGTGGGGCCGTACACCTTCAACTTCGAGGAAGCGACGCGGCTGGCGATCGAGGCGGGTGCGGCGCTGCGGGTGCGCGATGCCGACGACCTGCTGGCGAGTGCGCTGCGACTGCTGGCCGATGCGCCGGCGTGCACCCGCATGGGTGAAGCGGGGCTGGCGTTCGCCGCACACCATCGCGGGGCCGCGGCGCGGGTGGCGAAGCTTGTGCCGTTCTAGGGGGCGGGTTTCAGGTAGCGGTCGATTCCGGCGAGATCGGCCGGGCTGAGGCTGCCGACGGCGGCCTTGAGCGACAAGCCTGCCAGCAGATAGGCATAGCGCGCGCCGGCCAGATCGCGGCGGGCGGAAAAGACCTGCTGCTCGGCGTTCAGCACGTCGAGGCTGGTGCGTACGCCGACCTGCAAGCCGAGCTTGGTCGAGTCGAGTTGGGCCTGGCTCGAGACCAGCGCCTGTTCCAGCGCACGCACGCGGGCCACGCCGCTGCTGACGTTGAGCCAGGCCTGGCGCGCCTGCAGCCGGGCGTCGCGGGTGGCGGCCTCGAGATCCTGGCGCGCCTTTTCCTGGTTGGCGACGGCTTCGCGCACGCGCGAGCTGACGAGTCCGCCCTGGTAGATCGGCAGGTTGAGCTCGAGGCCCACGCTCGCGACTTTCATGTCGAGCGTCTGCGCCCCGAAGCTCATGTTGTTGTTGACGCTGTAGCCGGCGACGGCGTCGAGCGTCGGATAGTGGCCGGCGCGGTTGCGCTCGACTTCCTCGTCGGCGACGGTCTTGGTGAGGCGTTGGATCTCGGCCTGCAGGTTGCCCTGGCTGGCGCGCGCGGCCCAGGTGTCGATGGACTCGGCCTCGGGATTGAAATGCGCCGGCTCGGCCAGCGTGTCGAGCGCGCCAGGCGGCTTGCCGATGAGTTTCTCCAGCGCACGCAGGCGGATGGCGAGCGTGTTCTGCTCGGCGATTTCCTGCGCTACTGCGAGGTCGTAGCGTGCCTGGGCTTCGTTGGTGTCGGTGATGGTCGCGGTGCCGACCTCGAAGTTGCGCTTGGCGGCGGCCAGCTGTTCGGTGATCGCGGCTTTCTGCGCCTCGATGAAGGCGATGTTGTCCTGCGATTGCAGCACGTCGAAATAGGCCTGGGCGACGCGCAGGATCAGGTCCTGTTCGGCGGACTTGAGCAGCATCTCGGCGATCTTGACCTGCTGTTTCGACTGCTGGTACTGCACCCAGTTTTGCATGCGGAACAGCGGCTGCGCAGCCTTGACGCCGATGCTGTTGGAGGGAAAGGTGGCCTCGTCGAACGTGGCGTCAACGTTCTGATAGTACGCGTTGCCGCTGACGTTGACATTGGGCAGCAGTCCCGCGCGCCCCTGCACCGACTTTTCCTGGCCGGCCTGATACGCGGCGCGGGCGGCGGCGTATTGCGCATCGTAGGCCTGTGCCTCCTGAAAGACGGCGGAAAGGTTCTCTGCATGGGCGATGGGGGTCAGGGCCAGGGCAAGGGCGAGTGACAGTGGCTTAAATGGCATGGGAAATCGAGTCCTTGGCGGGTTGAATCAGTAGCGCGGCATGGCCGGATCGACTTCGTCGGCCCAGGCGGCGACACCGCCCGAGAGGTTGACGACATTCCCGAACCCAGCCGTCTCCAGATAGCGCGCGGCGTGATAGCTGCGCACGCCATGATGGCAGATCACTACTGTTTCGGCATCCTTGCTCAACTCCGCCAGCCGGGCAGGCAACTCGCGCATCGGAATCAGAATCGCGCCGGGCAGGCGACAGAGGTTCCACTCCCATGGCTCGCGCACGTCGAGCAGAACCGGCGTGTGGCCGGCCTGGATGTGGGCAGCGAGCTCGGCGGGACGAAACTGGCGCATGGCGCCGAGCTCAGAATACGAACGCGGCGGGCTGCGGCGCGTTCCACAGCGGCGCGACGCAGGTTTCGAACAGCGTGACGTTGCGCACGGCGCCGGGTGCGGTGCTGGTGATGAGCTGCGCCTGCATCGCGGGTGCTTCTCCGACGATCGCGAACAGGCGCCCGCCCACATGAAGGCGGCGGCGGAAAGCCTCCGACAGCAGCGGCGTCGAGCCGGTCAGGACGATCACGTCGAAACCGGCCTCGTCGGGCCAGTCGTGCGCGCCGTCGCCGGGATGCAGCGTGACATTTTCGAAGCCGTGCGCGCGCAGCTTCTGCGTGGCGGCGGCGGTGAATTCTGGAACGATGTCGACCGACACCACCTCCGCTGCCTGAGAGGCCAGCAAGGCCGTAAGGTAGCCGCTGCCGGTGCCGATTTCGAGCACGCGGTCGGTGGGGCGGATGACAAGTTCCTGGAGGACGCGCGCCTCCAGTTTGGGCGTCCACATGAACTGGCCGTGACCGAGCGGGATTTCCATGTCGATGAAGGCCAGCGCGCGGTGCGCCTCGGGCACGAAGTCTTCGCGGCGCACCTTGAACAGCAGGTCGAGCACCTGCTGATTCAGCACATCCCAGGGGCGGATCTGCTGCTCCACCATGTTGTAGCGCGCCTGCTCCATGTCCATGCGGTGCCCTTGAAATATCAATAAGTTAGATGGGGGATTGCCTTGCAATTATTCCACAATTCCGCTACCTTGAGCCGCTCGCCAGGGGTCTCCAGCCACGTGTTCGCGGATGGAGTGAGACTTACCCTTTGAACCTGATGCGGTTGATACCGCCGTAGGGAGGCCGTTACCGGCCTCCTCTGTATTTTTTCAGCGAGGCTGCCTCCGGGGCCTCCGTCCATTTTCTGCAGGAGCGCCCTCCATGAATGCCAACCCCAAATTCCTTGCTGCCACTGCGCACGTCGACGAGGCCGCGGTGCAGCCCCTGCCCAATTCGCGCAAGATCTATGTGCAGGGCAGCCAGCCCGACATCCGCGTGCCGATGCGCGAGATCAGCCAGGCCGACACGCCGTTGATGTTCAGCGGCGAGCCGGGGCAGGGCGCGCCGGCGCGCTCGGAGCCCAACCCGCCGATCTTCGTCTACGACTGCTCCGGTCCCTACACCGACCCGGCCGCGAAGATCGACATCCGCCAAGGCCTGCCCGCGCTGCGCACGAAGTGGATCGAAGCGCGCGGTGACACCGAAATCCTGTCCGATCTGAGCTCCGAATACGGTCGTCAGCAGGCCGCCAATCCTGAACTGGTGACAATGCGCTTTCCCGGCCTGCACCGCACGCCGCGCCGTGCCAAGGCCGGCATGAACGTGACCCAGATGCACTACGCGCGCCAGGGCATCATCACCCCCGAGATGGAGTTCATCGCCATCCGCGAGAACAACAATCGCGC
>JBLMYH010000026.1:0-11682 GCA_050258175.1 Hyphomicrobiaceae bacterium | reverse complement strand
CGTTTCCCGCCGTTGCCGGTGCTGCGGCACCCTGCTGTCGCCGCAGCACCGCACGGATGCGGGCCAGCAACTCGCGCGGGTTGAACGGTTTGGGCAGGTAATCGTCGGCGCCAACCTCGAGCCCGATGATGCGGTCGATATCCTCGCCCTTGGCCGACAGCATGATGATGGGGGGAAAACCCGGCTGCGCACGCAGGCGCCGCGCCACCGACAGGCCATCCTCGCCCGGCATCATCCAGTCGAGAACCAGCAGGTCAGGTCGACGGGCGGCCAGCAGGCGATCGAGCGCGACCGCATCTTCGGCCGTTTCGACCTGATAGCCCTGGCTCGTCAGGTATTCGGCCACCAGTTCACGGATGCCCGGGTCGTCGTCGATCACGTAGATGGTGTCCTTTTCCATGCGCAAACTATAGCAGCGGGCATGGGTCGTCATTACCCATCCGGTTACACACTGTTACAAAATCACCCTTGCGTGAAACAGTGCGCTTACTTTCCTCAACCAAACTGCGAAGCGTGGAAGCGCAACGATGCAACCACGGAAATGGAGACACACGATGAACACACGACCTAACTGGATCTATGGGCTCGCTGGATTGGGGCTGGCGCTTGCCATCCCGGTACAGGCGGCGCCGAATTTCATGGATGGCGTGATCATCGTGGCCAAGCGCGACCGCGCCGACGAGATGCGCCAGGATCAGCGCGATCAGCGCGATACGCGTCGGGACGAGACGCGCGCGCCCAGACGCGAAAACATGCGCGACGAGCCACACGGCTACGGCTATGGCTACGAGCGCCGCCAGCAGCAAGAGTTTGAGAACGACAGCCGCCCCCGCGGCCGTCGCTGACACCCCCGCGGTTCAAAACCTGCGGAATTCAATGCAGCAAGGAGAGTACGCATGAAAACACGCCTTTTGAATACGACCCTGATCGCCGCCCTGCTTGGCGCCAGCGGCGCCGCACAGGCCGACCCCGGCCGCTACGGCGGCGATGGCTTCGCCACCCGCGCCCGCGTGATTTCAAGCACACCGGTCTACGACACGATCAACGACCCGCGCCGCGAATGCTGGATCGAAACCGTCGGTTCTGAAACCCGCAGCTACCGCGACGGCAACAACGGCGGCGGCGCGATTCTCGGCGCCATCGCCGGCGGCCTGCTCGGCTCCACCATCGGCAAGGGCGACGGCAGAGTAGCCGCGGCCGCCGTAGGCGCAGCCACCGGCGCCGTCGTAGGCGACCGCTGGAGCGATGGCGGGATCCGCTACGAAACGCGCCCGCGCCAGGTGGAACGTTGCCGCATCCACGACGACTATCGCCAGGTGGTCAGCGGCTACGACGTGCGCTACCGCTTCCAGGGGCGCGAATACAGCACCCGCTTGCCGTACGACCCCGGCAAGTGGCTGACCCTGAACGGCAACTTTTCCGTGGCCGATGATCCGCGCGACGCGCGCTGGGACGATGACCACAACGACTGGAACGACTGACGCGCGCACCGGGCGCGCCCACCCGAAAGGAGAACAGCCATGCTACGCACCCTGCTGATTGCAACCGCCCTGCTCACCGCGTCCGGCGCCAGCTTCGCCCATGGCGGCGACTATGGCTACGGCCGCGTGGTAGCGGTCGAGCCGCACTTCGTCATTTCGTTCGGCACGCGCCAGCCCGACGGCTTCCGGGTCCTGTACGAGTCCGGCGGCGACCGCTACTGGACGCACAGGTCGTACTACCCTGGACCCGCCATCATGCTGCCGCCACCCTATCGGGTCGAACGTGTTTACTACCGCGATTACGGTCGCGACTGGGATGACCGCGGCTGGAACCACCGCCGCGGCGAACGGGATGGCTGGCGCGACGGGGGCTGGGAACACCGCCGCGTGCGCCACCATTACGACGATGATTAAATGTCCACGCCTTGGACCGATCCGGCACAAAAACGGGCCGGATCACCCCAGGCGCTGATGGGGCGATCAGATCTCCACACGTGAACCGAGTTCGATCACCCGGTTCGCTGGCAGATTGAAATACTCCACCGCACTGCCTGCATTGCGCGACAGCCATCGGAACAGATGTTCGCGCCAGCCGGCCATCCCGCTGTCTAGCGCCTGACTCGGCACGATGGTTTCACGGCTGAGGAAATACGAAGTCTGCATCGGTTCGAATACCAGATCGAATTGCGGCCCCAATCCTTCCAGCGCGGCGGGCACGTCGGGGCGATTCTTGAAGCCGAAGGTGAGCGTGACGGCATAGGCTTCGTTACCCAGGGATTCCACCTGCATCCGGTTTTCGAACGGCACCCACGGTTCGCTCTTGATCCTCACGGTGAGAAATACCAGCCGCTCGTGCAGCACGCGGTTGTGGTTGAGGTTGTGCAACAGCGCGTGCGGAACGGTATGCGCGCTGGCGTTGAGAAACACCGCGGTCCCCGGCACGCGCGTCGGCGGATGTGCCATCAGGCCGGCGAGAAAGTCGGTCAACGGAATATCCGCCAGGCCGACCCGTGCAAGCAGACTGCGGCGCCCCACCACCCAGGTCCGCATGACGATGAAGACCAGGCTGCCCAGGACCAGGGGGAACCAGCCGCCTTCGGAGATTTTCAGCAGGCTGGAGGAAAAGAATGCGGCGTCGAGCAGCAGGAACATGCCGGTTACGGCAAGGCTGCCGGACAGGCCATATCCCCAACCGTAATGGATGACAAAAAAGGTGAGCAGCGTCGTCACCAGCATGGTACCGGTTACGGCAAGACCGTACGCGGATGCGAGCCTGCTCGAACCGCCGAAACCGGCAACCACCGCCACGACGAGAACAAACAGCAGCCAGTTGACGACCGGGATGTAGATCTGTCCGAACGCCTTGGACGAGGTCTGCACCACCTGCATGCGCGGCAGGTAGCCCAGCTGCATGGCCTGGCGCGTGAGCGAGAAGGCTCCGGTGATTGTGGCCTGGGCGGCGATCACGGTCGCGGCGGTGGCGAGCAGCACCATGGGGTAGAGCGCCCACGTCGGGTAGAGCAGAAAGAAGGGGCTGCTCAAGGCCGCAGGCACGCGTGACAACAGCGCGCCCTGCCCCAGGTAATTCAGCATCAGCGCGGGAAATACCAGGCCATACCAGGCCAGCCGGATCGGCACGCGGCCGAAGTGCCCCATGTCGGCATACAGCGCCTCGGCGCCGGTAAACGCCAGCAGCACGGCCCCCAGCACTGCGAACGACGCAAAGCCGTGCTGGGTGACGAACCTCCAGGCGTGGTCCGGATACAGCGCTTCCAGCACCTGCGGATGCTGTGCAATCTGATACACGCCGCCGGCTGCCAATACGGTGAACCATATCAGCGCGATCGGCCCGAACCAGGCTCCCACGCTGGCCGTGCCGTGCTGTTGCATGACAAACAAGCCCATGAGTATGCCGATTGCGAGCGGCAGCACGTAAGGCTCGAACACATGGGTGCCGACCGACAGGCCCTCGACGGCCGACAGCACGGAAATCGCCGGCGTCAGCACGGCGTCGCCGTAGAACAGCGCCGTGCCCGCCATGCCGGCCAGCGCCACCGTGCGCAGCGCACGCGGCCGCTCCGCTACGGCCTGCCGCGCCAGCGCGAGCAGCGCCATGATGCCGCCTTCGCCGTGGTTGTCGGCGCGCAGCACCAGCAACACGTATTTCAGGGACACCACCAGCATCAATGCCCAGAAGATCGCCGACGCGGCCCCCAGAACGGTCTCCGGACCGGCCGGGATGCCATGGTTCGGGCTCAGGGTTTCCTTCAGGGCATAGAGCGGGCTGGTTCCGATATCGCCGTAGACGACACCGAGCGCGGCAAGGGTCAGTGCCGCGCGACTGTGGGCTTGTGCTGCCATGAAGCAGGGGCGATATCGGGAACAGGCGAAGCCGGCAGATTATTCGTGATGAACGACAAACGCAACTTCAGTGGTGAAATTGCCAATGCCGCGATGGCTGGTCGCCGTCCAGCCGGTGTCTTTGAGGTACTGCGTCAGTTCGCGGGTCATCGCCGGGTTGCCGCAGATCATCACGCGGTCGCGTTCCGGATCGGGCGCAGGCAGGCCGAGCCGCTGCGACAGTGCGCCCGAACGGAACAGATCGCCACCGCGTTCCGGGGTGGGAAAAGGCTCGCGCGTCACCGTCGGGAGGTAATACAACTGCGCGTTGTCCATGGCCTCGATTTCGGCCCGATAGGCCAATTCGGCCGCTGTCCGCACCGTATGCACCAGCACCACCTGTTCATAGCGCGCATAAAGTTCGGCATCTTGAATCAGGCTCATGAACGGTGCCAGCCCGGTGCCGGTGGCGAGCATGTACAGCGTGCGCCCGGGCAACACATGATTGAGCGTAAGCGTGCCGGTGGTCTTGCTGTTGACCCATACGCTGTCGCCGGGACGGATGCGCGCCAGCTGGCTGGTCAGCGGACCGTCCGGGACGTGGATGCTGAGAAACTCCAGATGGTCACGGTCGGCAGTGGAGACGATGGAGTACGCGCGCGCCACCAGCCTGCCTTCGCGCTTCAGGCCGATCGTGACGAATTCGCCATTTTCGAAGACGAAATCCTGCGGACGGCTGAGCGTGAAACTGAAGGTCCTGTCCGACCAGGGACGCACCGACTGCACCGTTTGTTCGCTGTAAGGCATGCCACACTCCGTCGTTGAGTGCGGGATCTTGCCGCGCCGCATGGCCGCGCGCAATAACCCGCACGAGAAATTTGACGTGCTTGGTGGTGCGCAGTTCCGGCTCACCTGCCGCGCACGGCATCGTTCAGCCCTTGATGCAAACCAGGGGTTTGAGCCTGGCCACCTTGCGCGCCAGCCCGGCACGATCGGCCGCATCCACCACTGCGCCGACGTCCTTGTAGGCGCCCGGCGCTTCTTCTGCCACGCCTCGCAGCGAGGGGCTGCGGATCAGCACGCCCTGGCCGGCGAGCTCATCCACCAGCGCGCGCCCATGCCACTGGCGGGTAGCCTGATGCCGGCTCATGGCCCTCCCTGCACCGTGGCAGGCGGAACTGAAGGCGCGCGTCATGCCTGTCTCGGTGCCGACCAGAATGTAGGAGGCGGTGCCCATGCTGCCTCCGATCAGCACCGGCTGGCCGATATCGCGCAAATCACCGGGCAGCGCCGGGTGGCCGGGACCGAAGGCGCGCGTCGCGCCCTTGCGGTGCACGAACAGGCGACGCGACTGGCCATCGCCCGTGTGCATCTCCTGCTTGCAGGTGTTGTGCGAGACGTCGTAGATCAGTGCGAGGTGGGTGCCGGGCAGCAGGTCGGCGAACACCTGGCGGGTGAGATGGGTGAGGACCTGGCGGTTGGCCAGCGCACAGTTGATCGCTGCGCGCATGGCACCGAGATACGCCTGACCCAGGGCGGACTTGAGCGGCGCGCAGGCAAGCTCGCGGTCTGGCAGCTCGATGCCATAACCCGGTGCGGCAATCGCCATCTGTCTGAGGAATTCGGTGCCGATCTGGTGCCCCAACCCGCGCGAGCCGCAGTGGATGCTGACCACCACTTCCCCCTCGCGCAGGCGAAAGCGGTCCGCCGCCTTGGTATCGTAGATCTCGACGATTTCCTGAAGCTCGAGGTAGTGGTTGCCGGAGCCGAGCGTGCCGATCTCGTCGCGCTGGCGGCGCTTGGCCTGGTCCGACACCTTGTCGGGCTCGGCGCCGGCCATGCAGCCATGCTCCTCGATGCGCTCGAGGTCGGCCGCGCTGCCGTAGCCGTGCTCGACCGCCCAGCGCGCGCCGCCACGCAGCATCGCGTCCATTTCAGCAGCATTCAAGCGCAACTGGCCGGTACTGCCCACTCCGGCCGGGATGCGGGCGAACAGGCGATCGGCGAGCCGCTGCTTGAGTGGCGCAATGTCGGACGCCTTGATCCCGGTGTGCAGGGTCCGCACGCCACAGGAAATATCGAACCCCACCCCGCCGGCGGACACCACCCCGCCGGCGTCGGCATCGAACGCAGCCACCCCGCCGATCGGGAAGCCGTAGCCCCAGTGCGCGTCCGGCATGGCGTAGGCCGCCTGGACGATTCCCGGCAGGGTGGCGACGTTGGTGATCTGCTCGAAAACCTTGTCGTCCATCTCGCGGATCAGCTTCTCATCGGCAAAGACCACCGCCGGCACACGCATCTTCCCGAACGGCGCGATCATCCATTCGACGTCCGAGACCTGCTTGAACTGGGCGAGATTCATCCTGGAGACCTCAATCAACCACGACCGGGTTTATGGACTCTAGACGTCCACCACGCACTGCGCCAGCCACTGCCCCGATTCGCGCTTCCTTACGCTCAGCTCAGTATAGGTGGCGCCCTTGACCTCGACGGCAGGCTGGTGTTTCTGCGCGTCCACGGCCTCCCCCCATGCGGTGGCGTGCAGGCGGTGGCTGTCCAGGTTGACCTCGAAGCGACCGAACAGCATGTGGCGCGCCGCCATCTCCAGGATCAGCGCATTCAGCCAGTCGACCAGCAGCAGTTCGTCGTCCGGCGCCTCGCAGCGGATTGTCACCGCTTCGTGCGGCGCCACCCTGGACGGATCGGTCATCACGGCGGTCATCGCCAGCGCCGCCTGTTCGAATGCGGCGGCCGGGGTCGGACCGACGCCGCGCACGCCCATGTCCGCCTGATGCGGGAAATGTTCCCAGTGCGCGCCATGCCCACGCGACGCCGCGACTGCCTGCGCCCGCGCCTGGAAGATCGCGTCCCGGATGCGCGCCGGGGCGGCGCCGCGCGCCACCTCGGCAGCGTCGATCGCCTGTGCCGCCCGCAACGCCTGGCGCAGGCAATCCGGTGCAGGAAAAGCCTTGTCCTCGTAGCCGGGGCGGCCGCGGAAATCGCACTCGCAGGCCAGCAGAAAGTCTTCGAAGCGTTCGGGGCGGCGGAAGGCATCGACCCGTTCCAGCAGTTCGACCACCGTTCCGGGGCGCAATTCCGGCGCGCGATGGACGTTGCCGTGGTCGCGCGCCACCGCGACCGCGAGGTCGCGACAGTCGGCCGGCACGCGGATGCGCTCACTCAGCGTGCGCACCAGCTCGACGCTCTTGGCTTCGTGGCCGTGATGCGTCGGCCACAGCTCGGGCGGGGTGAGGCCCTTGCCGAGGTCGTGCGTCAAGGCGGCGAAACGCACCGGCAGGCTCATGCCGCGGCGCGCTGCCCAGTCGACGACCAGCATGACGTGCACGCCCGTATCGATTTCCGGATGATGCTGCGGCGGCTGCGGCACGCCGAACAGGCGGTCTATTTCGGGAAACAGCCGTGCCAGCGCGCCGCAGTCGCGCAGCACGTGAAACATGCGCGAAGGCTGCGCGTCCATCAGGCCGCGCGCGACTTCCTGCCACACGCGTTCCGGCACCAGCGCGTCGACTTCGCCGTTGTCGACCATCTGCCGCATCAGCGCCGTGGTTTCCGCAGCCACCGCAAAGTCGGTAAAACGGGCCGCAAAGCGCGCGACTCGCAGAATCCGCACCGGGTCTTCGGCAAAGGCCTCGCTCACATGGCGAAAGACTTTGGCGGCCAGGTCGCGCTGGCCGCCGTAGGGATCGACCAGTGTGCCGTCCTCGTCCTCGGCCATCGCATTGATGGTGAGGTCGCGGCGGCGCAGATCCTCTTCCAGCGTGACCTCCGGCGAGGCGTAGACAGTAAACCCCTTGTAGCCGTGCCCGGATTTACGCTCGGTGCGCGCGAGCGCGTACTCCTCGTGGCTTTCCGGATGCAGGAATACCGGAAAATCCTTGCCGACCGGCTGGTAGCCCAATGCAAGCATGTCGTCGGGCGTGGCGCCGACAACGACGTGATCGCGGTCGGCCACCGGCAGGCCCAGCAACCGGTCACGCACTGCGCCGCCAACGATGTAGGTTTTCATGGCGACGCCGCGGTTTTCTCAGCGGTGGGCGCTTTCCCGGTAATCCTCATAACGCGCACGCGGCGTGTCGGCGCGCAGATACTCGGGGGCGATGGCTTCGAGCGCCGCCGGCTGGAAATCGAACACCGACGGCCAGCCGCCACGGCACACGTTGTCCGTGCACATGGCGTAGTAGTTGTCGCGCGTCATCAGCTTTTTGCCGGGCTTGAACTCCAGCGCCCAAGCCTGGAAATACGACATCCACGTGCCCAGCGGGATGATGCTGCGTTTCTTGCCGATGACTTCGCCGACATAACTCACCAGTTCCTGCAGGGTATACACGTTGGGGCCGCACAGGTCGTAGGTCTGGCCGAAGGTGGCCGTGTTGTCCAGGCTGTCGGCGAAGGCGCGCGCGACATCCTCGACATGCACCGGCGCAAAGCGGCTGCCGGCTGCAGCGAGCGGCAGCACCGGGAAGGCCTTGAGCAAACCGGCGAACATCGAGAGGAAGGAGTCGCCGCGGCCGAAGATCACCGACGGGCGGAAGATGGTGACGTTGAGGCCGTATCCGTGGACGAACTTGGGGCCGTTGAGGTACCAGTTCTCATGCTCGCTGTGGTGCATGCCAGCTTCGCGCACCAGCGCCTCGGCAATCCCCTTGGAACGCTGGTAGGCCGAACGCGAGTTCGGGTTGGCGCCCAGCGCGCTCATGTGCAGCAGGCGGTGCACGCCCGATTCGCCGCAGGCATGGATGACCTTGCGCGGCAGTTCGACATGAACCTTCTGGAAATCGCCACGGCGAGCGCTCGGCAGATCGACGCGCCCGACCTTGTCTTCGTGAAGAATGCCGACCAGATTGATGACGGCATCCATGCCACGGAAATGCTGGATGAGTTCCTGCTGGTCGTGCACGTCGGCCTCGATCACTTCCACCGTGGGCAGCAGGATCAGGTCCTTGGCCATTTCGCGACGATGGGAAAGCACGCGGACCTTGAGGCCGCGCGCGGCGAGCTGGCTGACGAGCTGGGTTCCGACAAAGCCGGACCCGCCGAGAATGCAGATGCGTTCAATCTTCATGGTGTGGTTCGTTTCAGTATATAAGGCGGTGCTGATTCTAATCGTCCGGCTGCTCAACTTCCAGCGAAGTATCCGAATCAGGCGCCGGCGTGACCGGCGTTTCGCGCGGGGGAATCATGCCAAGCCTCTCCCGCAGCAACACCGAGGGCTGGCCGAAACGCGCCGCATAATACATGGCGTTGCTCATCACTTTCTTCACGTAATCACGCGTCTCAGCGAACGGGATCGATTCGATGTAGACCGCCGCCTCCATCGGCTTCGTATCGCGCCAGCGCTGCGCCCGGCCGGGGCCGGCATTGTAGGCCGCGGTCGCCAATACGGGCGAGCCATCAAGCGTCGACTGCACGTGCTTCAGATAATACGCGCCAAACTGGATGTTTCTGGCGGGATCGTGCATCTCGGCCACGCGGAATCGCTTGATGCCGAGCTGCTTTGCGATCCAGCGCGCGGTGGCTGGCATGATCTGCATCAGGCCGGATGCCCCGACGCTGGAACGGGCGACGTCGACGAAGCGGCTCTCCTGCCGCATCAGGCCGTACACCCAGGCTTCATCGATGTCGTTTTCACGCGCGGCCTGATGCGCCTGTTCACGGTAAGGCGCAAGAAAGCGCAACTCGAAATTGTGCAATTCACGGGTGCGCTCGGCCGTGTTGATGGCACTGTCATACCATTCCATGCGCCGGGCGAGCTCTGCCGCCGCCAACAGCTGGGAATCGGAAAAATCGCGGATCGTCCAGTTCCACTCCTGGCTGGCTTCGCTACGCAAGCCCAGTTTGTACAAGGCTACGGCACGGGCGATGCCGGGCTGGCGTGCGATGGCAGCCACGTCATTGCCGCGCGTCTTGCTGTTGACGATGGGCGCCTGCGCGACCGGTCCAAGCTCTTCCTCGGCCAGTTGGCTGTAATAGTCGTGTTCACGCGACAGCGTCAGGAAGAGGGCATTGGCCGCAACGCGCCGGCCGCTTGCCTGCAGGGCGCGTGCGCGCCAGTAGCGCCAAACGGGCTGCCCACGGGTAGCATCGCCCATGCCCTCGATTACAGCCTGTACCGCTTTCCAGTCCCCCGCACGGAGCGCCGCGCGCGCCCACCATTCACGCTGGGAATCGTTGACCGCCACGTTCCCGGCCTGTTGGAACCAGTCCAGTGCAACCGTTTCGTGGCGGCGTGCGGCCCATGTGGCAAGGCGGGCCCAAGCCGTGCGCAGTTCCAACGGATTGAGTTGCGGCGCCCATTTTCGCAGAGCCTGTTCCGCTTGGGCAGAGTCGCGCCGGGCCAACTGGTCAAGAACGTAGAGCGCAATTTCACGATCGCCGCGCCGGGCGAGATCGAGGATGCCTGCGTCCAATACGCGTGCCGGGTCGCCGGCGGCCTGATCAAGCAACGCGGCGGACGGGCGTTCCGGTTCAGCCAGGAGGTTTGCCACCACCTTGGCAACGTTGGGATTGCCTGCTTCCAGCGCCAGACGGAAACGTCGCCAGAGATCTTCCTGGCCGATCAGCCCGGCCGCGATCAGTTGCGTGAACAGGGGCGTACAGGCAGACGGCATGTCGCGTCCGGTAAACCACAGTGCTACCGCTTCACGCTCATGGGCATGGTTGCCCTGCGCCCACTCCGCACGATAGGCATAGCACTGAAGCCCCGCATCGGGTTTTGCAAGGCGCGGATACTCGGCCAGGTACGCCGGCCAAGCCTCGCGCGCGCCGAGCGATTTCAGCCAGTCGGCACGCAGGGATTCAGCGAGGCGACTGCCAGGATAGCGCGCCAGAAAATCGGCAATGCGACCATCATCGATACCGCTCGCAAGCATCAGGCGCCAGTATTCGACATACGGTGCCAGTACATGATGGCGCGGCACGTCGCGCGCGGCGCGCTCCAGATCTGCGAGCTTGCGCTCGGTATATGCCTGCTGCGCACGCTTTACGGCAGCATCGCCCGGCGCTGCCCACGCGGCCGTCACGGTCAGGACAGCGAGCAGTAAGAAAGCGATTATTCGAAGCATCGTGCGAGGGTAACATGCAGCCGCCCCGGGTCGCCTGCGCGAATGACCGCAGCGCGGAACCGCTAGGCGCCATGGGCGCCTAGCCCGCCATCGACAACCGCGGGACGCAAAATAAGCGTCAGGCCAGGAACAGCTTGTAGGCCGGGTTGCGGGACTCGTCCCAGTACCTGTAACCCAACTCACCCAGAAACTTCTGGAAGCTGGGCTTTTCCTTTTCCGGCACCTGGATGCCGACCAGCACGCGACCGTAGTCCGCACCGTGGTTGCGATAGTGAAACAGGCTGATGTTCCAGCCGTGGCTCATGCTCTGTAGAAACTGCATGAGCGCGCCGGGGCGTTCCGGGAACTCGAAGCGGTAAAGCACTTCGTTCACTGCTTCGGGAGCGCGCCCGCCGACCAGATGGCGCACATGCAGCTTGGCCATTTCATTATCGGTAAGATCGATCGCCTCCAGGCCATGGCGCTGCAACACCTCGACCACTTTCGCGCTCTCGCCCTCTCCTGGTACCGACAGGCCGACGAACACGCGCGCTATTTTGGGGTCGGAATAGCGGTAGTTGAATTCGGTAATGTTGCGCGCGCCCAGCAGGCCGCAAAAGGTCTTGAAACTGCCCGGCGTCTCGGGGATGGTGACCGCCAGGACGGCCTCGCGCTTTTCGCCCAGTTCGGCGCGCTCGGCGATGTATCGCAAACGATCGAAGTTCATGTTGGCGCCCGAAGCCACCGCGATCAGCGTCTTGCCCTTGAGCTTGCCGCCGGCGATCGCCGCCTTCAGTCCG
>JBLMYH010000025.1:0-16280 GCA_050258175.1 Hyphomicrobiaceae bacterium | reverse complement strand
GCGTCGCCGGCGTGGACGATGTAGGCATCCGGCACCGGGGTTGCCAACGGGGTTCCGGCCGCTTCCGTCAAGGCCAGCAGCCGCTCGATGCCCATGGCGAAGCCGGCGGCGGGCGCGGGCTTGCCGCCCAGCTGTTCGATCAGCCCGTCATAGCGTCCTCCGGCACACACGGTGCCCTGCGCGCCGAGCTGGTCGGTCACCCATTCGAACACGGTGCGGTTGTAATAATCCAGTCCGCGCACCAGGCGCGGGTTGATCTCGAAGGCGACGCCGTTGGCGCGCAACAGGGCCTGCAGCGCATCGAAATGCACCAGCGCCGCGTCCTCCAGTTCGTCCATCAGCTTGGGCGCTGCGTCGTTGAGCGCCTGCATCGCCGGGTTCTTGCTGTCGAGGATGCGCAGCGGATTGCTGTGCAGCCGGCGCTTCGCGTCCTCGTCGAGCGCGTCCTGGTGCGCCTCGTAGTAGGCGATCAGCTTCTGCCGGTGGCGCTGCCGCGATTCGTGGTCTCCCAGCGTGTTCAGCTGCAGCGTCGGCGCGATGCCCAGTTGTTTCCACAGATCGGCACACATCACGATCAACTCGGCGTCGACATCGGGCCCTGAAAAGCCGAGCGCCTCGACGCCGACCTGGTGGAACTGCCGGTAGCGACCCTTCTGCGGGCGCTCGTGGCGGAACATCGGCCCGGTGTACCACAGCCGCTTGCCGCCGTCGTACAGCAGGTTGTGCTGGATCACCGCGCGCACCGACGACGCTGTGCCTTCCGGGCGCAGCGCCAGCGATTCTCCGTTGAGCTCGTCGACGAAGGTGTACATCTCCTTCTCGACGATGTCGGTCACTTCGCCGATGGCGCGCTTGAACAGGCCGGTGTGCTCGAGAATCGGCGTGCGCATCTCGCGATAGCCGTAGCCCCGCAGCCACTCGCGCACGATCGCCTCGAACGCCTGCCAGGTGTCGGTGACATCGGGCAGGCAGTCGTTCATGCCGCGCACGGATTGAATGTTGTTGCTCATAGATTAATCAGCAGATTGCGTGTCACGCAGCACGGTAACGGCTGCGCACGTAGTCCTCGACGATCGCCTGGAAATCCGCGGCGATGCGGTCGCCCTTCAGCGTCACGGTCTTTTCGCCATCGACGTACACCGGCGCGACCGGCACCTCGCCGGTGCCCGGCAGCGAGATGCCGATGTTGGCGTGCTTGGATTCGCCGGGGCCGTTGACCACGCAACCCATCACCGCCACCTGCATGGATTCGACGCCGGGGTACTGGGTGCGCCACACGGGCATCTGGGTGCGCAGGTAGGTTTCAATGTCCTGCGCCAGTTCCTGGAAAACGGTCGAGGTGGTGCGGCCGCAACCGGGACAGGCAGTGACCTGCGGGGTGAAGGCGCGCAGCCCCAGCGCCTGCAGGATTTCCTGGCCGACGCGGACTTCCTGGCTGCGCTCGCCGCCCGGTTCGGGCGTCAGAGAAATACGGATCGTGTCACCGATGCCTTCCTGCAGCAGCACCGACAAAGCGGCGGTCGAGGCGACGATGCCCTTGCTGCCCATGCCCGCTTCGGTCAGCCCGAGGTGCAGCGGGTAGTCGCACTGCGACGCCAGGTCGCGGTATACCGATATCAGGTCCTGCACCCGGCTCATCTTGCACGAAAGGATGATTTTGTCGCCGCCGAGCCCCAACTCTTCGGCCTTCCTGGCCGATTCCAGCGCAGATGCGACCATCGCCCGGCGCATCACCACCTCGGCGTCTTCTGGCTGTGCCAGACGGGCGTTGTCATCCATCATGCGCGCCGCCAGTGCCTGGTCGAGACTGCCCCAGTTGACGCCGATGCGAACCGGCTTGTCGTAGCGGCAGGCCACTTCGATCAAGGTGGCGAACTGCTCGTCGCGCTTGTTGCCGCGCCCGATGTTGCCCGGGTTGATGCGCAGCTTGGCCAAAGCCGCGGCGCACTCGGGCACCTGGGTCAGCAGCTTGTGGCCGTTGAAATGAAAGTCGCCGATCAGCGGCACGCGGCAGCCCAGCAGATCGAGACGTTCGCGGATGCGCGGCACCGCGGCAGCGGCTTCAAGCGTATTGACGGTAAGCCGCACCAGCTCGGAGCCGGCCTCGGCGAGCGTCTGCACCTGGCGCACCGTGGCGGTGACATCGACGGTATCGGTGTTGGTCATCGACTGCACCACGACGGGCGCTTCGCCGCCGACCAGCACGGAACCGACCCGCACCTGGCGGGTTGGGCGACGGACAATCTGAGGCATCATTCTTCCAGCGTGGCTATTCTTCAAGGAGGGCTATTCTTCAAGCGTAAAGCGGGCGACCGTCGAATCAGTAAATGGCTTCAAGTCGATGGGACGACCGTTGTAAGTCATCCGCACCTGGGAGGCGTTGCCGATCACCACATCGAATGGCGGCTGGCCATGGACATCTACGCTGCTGTCCGCAGGGTTGAGCTGGCGCAGCAGCATGCGGCCACTCGCGTCCTTGATTTCGGTCCACGACTGGTCGCCGAACTCGAGATGCAGCACGCTGCCAACCGGCGCAGCTGACGTAGCCGCTTCAGGCTGCTCGGCGTCCGCCGCGGGGGCCATCGACGGAGTCGGCGCAGCCTGGACAGCGGATGCGGCGGCTTCTGCAGGCGCCGCAACAGGCGCTGGCGCTGCAGCCGGAGCCGGGCGCGATTGCACCACAGGCAGAGGCTGATTGTTCGGGCTATCCCCCGCATCGCTGTTGAGCCACAGGTAGAGCGCAACTGGCACGGCCACCATCACCAGCAGGCCGATCAGCAACAGGATCAGCCACGGGGAAGTCAGCCAGGAGCCCGGCAGGGGTGGTTCGACCGGGCTGACCGCTGCCGCTTCGGCCGGGGTGCCGACCATGCGTGCCAGCAACGGTTCTGGAACAAGCCCCAGCAGGCGCGCATAGTTGCGGACAAAACCACGTGCGAACACCGGCTGACCAAGACTTTCGAAATCATCCCGCTCCATCGCTTCGACCTGGCGGTGCATCAGCCGCAAGCGCACGGCGGCGTCTTCCAACGTGACGCCCTGCGCTTCACGCGCGTCCCGCAGAATCTGGCCGACCGAGCTTTGCCCGCTCTCACTCATTCGTAATGGCCCGCCAGCAGCTGCTGCATTTCATTCGAATCGGGAAAGCGCTTGTACAGTTGCTGGGCGTAGGCCGTCTCCTGCGCATGGTCACCCAACTTGCGCTCCAGCCGCACGCCCAGCCACAGGCTTTCCGCAGTCGGCGGCGCCAGTTCGTCATGACGCCCCAGCAGGCGCTGCGCCTCCATCAGCCGCCCCTGGCGGAAATGCAGGCCGGCAAGCTTGAGCACCGTGTTGGGGCTGTCGGGTTGCAGCTTGAGTGCCTTCGCCAGGTTGGATTCGGCGAGGGCAATATCGCCCTTCTTCTCGGCGCACAAACCGGCATTGGTCATCGCGAGTTCGGGCTGCGTATACAACGGGTTGCGGATGGCCGCACTGAATTGCGAGAGTCCTTCGTCATAGCGACCGCGGGTACAGAGAAACCAGCCATAGTTGTTGCGCGCCTCGGAATCGTTGCGATCCAGATCGATGGCGTGACGGAAATTCTCCTCGGCCAGCTTATCCTCACCCAGGTCCATGTAGATCATGCCGTAGATGTTGTAGGCTGGACCATAGCGACTGTCGGCGGCGATCGCCTTGCGCAGTTCGTCGAGTGCGACCTTGTACTGGACGCGCGCGACATAGGCGCCTGCGAGATCCGTGAATGCGCGCGCACGCTCGCGATCCTGACTGTCCGCTTCGCTGGTGGCACTTCCGCCGCTCCCGTCCATCGGCTGCGCTGCGCAACCTGCCAGCAATGCCGCCGCAATCAGTACGCCCAACCATTTCTTCACGCTGCCTCCTTGTGCATTCGTTTCAAAACACGTCCGCTTTTGTCTGCTACCTTTCCAGCCAGCTGCCCGCAAGCCGCATCGATATCGTCACCGCGCGTCTTGCGCGTGGTCACCACATAACCCGCGTCCTGCAGAATCTGGCGAAACACCCGCATCGACTCCGCGCGGGGTTTGTCGTAGCCTGAATCCGGAAACGGATTGAACGGAATAAGGTTGAATTTGCACGGCACCTCGCGCGTCAGTTCGATCAGCTGGCGCGCGTGCTCGGGCCGGTCGTTCACCCCGGCCAGCATCACGTATTCGAAAGTAATGAAATCGCGCGGCGCATGCACCAGGTAGCGCCGGCAGGCCGCCATCAGTTCGCGCAACGGGTACTTCTTGTTGATCGGCACGATCTGGTCGCGCAACGCGTCGTTGGGCGCATGCAGGCTCACCGCCAGCGCCACCGGACAACGCTCGGCCAGACGATCCATCGCCGGCACCAGGCCGGACGTCGACACGGTGACCCGCCGGCGCGACAGGCCGTAGGCATGGTCGTCGAGCATGATGCCGAGCGCGGTGACCACGTTCTCGAAGTTCGCCAGCGGCTCGCCCATCCCCATCATCACCACATTCGTCACCGGCCGCTCGGAAACTTCGCCGGTAGTGCGATTGGCCCCGGTTTTCAGACTGTGCTGCGCCACCCACAACTGGCCGATGATTTCGGCCACCGTCAGGTTGCGGTTGAATCCCTGCCGTCCGGTCGAGCAGAAGGTGCACTCCAGCGCGCAGCCGACCTGTGACGACACGCACAGAGTACCGCGATCATCTTCCGGGATGAATACGGTTTCGATGCCGTTGGCGACTCCCACATCGAACAGCCACTTGCGCGTGCCATCCGCCGAGGTATGGGCGAAGTTGATCGCCGGCGCCTGCACCACGGCGCGTTGCTGCAGCTTCTCGCGCAGACTTTTGGCAATGTCGCTCATCTGCGCGAAATCGGCCTGGCCGCACTGGTGTATCCAGTGGAACACCTGGCGGGCGCGAAACGGTTTTTCGCCGAGTTCGGTGAACCAGGCGGTCAGTCCTTCCAGATCGAAATCGAGCAGATTCTGCGGCATGCGTAGGGTTTAGCGGCCGGCGTAGACTTCGCAGGCGGGAAAGAAATAGGCGATTTCGACCGCCGCGGTTTCCGGCGCGTCGGAGCCATGGACAGCGTTGGCGTCGATGCTCTCGGCGAAGTCGGCGCGAATGGTGCCCGCTTCCGCCTTCTTCGGATCGGTTGCGCCCATCAGCGCGCGGTTCTTGGCAATCGCGTCCTCGCCTTCCAGCACCTGCAGCACAACCGGGCCCGACACCATGAAATCAACCAGATCCTTGAAGAAAGGACGGTCCCTGTGCACGGCGTAGAAGCCCTCGGCTTCCTGGCGTGACAGGTGCTTCATTTTCGACGCCACGACCTTGAGGCCATTGCTCTCGAAGCGGCTGACGATCTTGCCGATCACGTTCTTGGCGACGGCATCGGGCTTGATGATGGAAAAAGTGCGCTGAACAGCCATATATGTGCTCCAGACAAAGAGGGGAAATGAGAAAAAAGGTTCAAAAAACCATGAAAATCAGCCCGCTAGCATAACATGGCCCGCCCCGGACTGTCTTGTCTTGCCGACAGATGCCAGTACTACAAGGCCTGCTGTCAACCCATGCTGCGCGGCAAATCAGGGTTCGACCTGCGGCAGCACCCCGGCTTCACCGGGCGTGGCGCACAGATCGGCCTCGAAGCCGATTCCCGCCGCCCAGACCAGTCGGCCATCGCACCACATCAGCGGCAGGCGCTCCCGTTGCCAGGGCGGGACCGCGTGTTCCTGCAACAGGTTCTTCAGGCTGCGCCGGGGGCCGCCTGCATGCAACCGCAGGGACTCACCGCCCGCCCGCACCCCGAGCGTGACCTCGCCCGCTGCCAGCGCCGCCTGCCTGAGCCCCATTCCGTCCGCCCGCTCCATGCGCACGCTGACCCCGGCGGCCGGTACCCAGACCGCCGCCTCGCCGTGCCAGTGAACCAGTCCTGTCCGAAGCGGCGGCGTCGGTACCAGATAGGCGCCGCGGCGATACCGCCACAATTCAACCTGCCCCAGGTTGACGCGCACCCGCGCGTCCGCATGCGCATCCCGCAACTGGTGCAACGCCTCGTCGAGCCGCCGCAGGCTGGGCAGGGTCTGCCCATGCCGCTCGATGAAATGGCGCAGCAGGTTGCGCGCGCGCGGCGTCGACAGACGCGCCAGCACGATGCAGTCGAGGCGGTCACCGGCAATGGCCTCACGCGCATCCAGCCGCGCCAGATCATCCAGCAATTCGGAGGCATCGGCCTGCAACGCGGCTGCGCGCGCCAGAGTGCGACCGGTACCCGGAAAATGCTGTGCCAGCAGCGGCATTACCTGCTGGCGCAGCGCATTGCGGCGATAGCGGATGTCCTGGTTGCTTTCATCGTCGACCCACTCGAGGCCCTGGACGCGCGCCACGCGCAGCAGTTCGGCACGGCCCACATTCAGCAGCGGCCGTAGCTGGGCCGCCCGCCAGTCGGGCCGGCTCTGCATTTCGGCCATCGCCGCCAGACCTTTCGGTCTGGCACCGCGCAGCATTTGCAGCAAAAGCGTCTCGGCCTGATCGTCCTGCTGGTGTGCCGTAAGCAGGAAGTCCGCATCCAGCACGGCAAAGATGCGCTGACGCTCGCGCCGCGCCGCCGCCTCGATGCCGGCCGGGTCGTCACGCGCGATCTGCACACGATGGGTGGTCAGTTCAACCGCGTGCGTTGCGCACAACCGCCCACAGAAACCGGCCCACTCGTCGGCGTGCGGCGACAGGCCGTGCTGGATATGCACGGCATCGAGTTCAAACGGATGTCGATCGCGCAGCGCCAGAAGCGCATGCAGCAGGACGACCGAGTCGAGCCCGCCCGACAGCGCCAGCGTCAGCCGCGCATGCGGGGGAACGTGGCGGGCGAGAACGTCCGCCACGTCTGCGACAAGCTGCTTATTTGGCGGGAGTTTCCTTGAAGCTGCCATACGCCCGCAAACGCTGGTAACGCGCATCCAGCAGGGCGTCGGGCGGCTGCTTGCGCAATTCGGCAAGGGTATCGGTCAATGCGCGGCGCATCGACTGGAACATCACGTCCCAATCGCGCTGCGCACCGCCCAGCGGCTCCTCGACAATGCGGTCGACCAGGCCATTGGCCTTCAGGCGATCGGCGGTAATGCCTAGGGTCTCTGCCGCAACCGAGGCCTTGTCGGCGCTCTTCCACAGAATCGAGGCGCAGCCTTCCGGCGAGATCACCGAATAGGTGGAGTATTGCAGAATCAGCATGCGGTCGCCGACGCCGATCGCCAGCGCGCCGCCCGAGCCGCCTTCGCCGACGATGGTGCAGACAATCGGCGTCTTCAGTTCGGCCATCACGTAGAGGTTGCGCGCGATCGCTTCGGACTGCCCGCGCTCCTCGGCGCCGATGCCGGGATAGGCTCCCGGCGTATCGATGAAGGTGAAGATCGGCAGGCCGAATTTTTCGGCGAGACGCATCAGCCGCAGGGCCTTGCGATAGCCTTCGGGGCGCGGCATGCCGAAATTGCGGTAGATCTTTTCCTTGGTGTCGCGGCCCTTCTGGTGGCCGATCACCATCACCGGCTCGCCGTTGAAGCGGGCCATGCCGCCGACGATCGCGGCATCGTCGGCGTAGGCGCGGTCACCGTGCAGCTCGACGAAATCGGTGAACAGCCCCTGTACGTAATCGAGCGTATACGGGCGCTGCGGATGGCGTGCCACCTGCGACACCTGCCAGGCGTTGAGCTTGGCGTAGATGTCCTTGGTCAGCGTCTGGCTCTTTTTCTGCAGACGGCGGATTTCCTCCGAAATATCCAGCGCGGAGTCGTCCTGCACAAAGCGCAGTTCTTCGATCTTGGCTTCGAGTTCCGCGATCGGCTGCTCGAAATCGAGGAAAGTGGTTTTCATCGGTGGTCTTTATCAAGCTGTCACAGAAACAGGGCAGCCGGGCATTTTAGCAGCCCGGCGCCGTTTACTATCGGATTTGTGCGATCCAGCTCAATGATGGTGATGGCCGTGCGCACCGTGTGCGTGACGATGGGCCACCTCGTCTGCCGTCGCTGCACGCACTTCGGCAACCTTGCACTGAAAATGCACCGCCTGGCCGGCATAGGGATGATTGCCGTCGACCACCACCTTGTCTTCGGCAACGTCGGTCACCGTATAGAGCAACTCCTCGCCGCCGTCGACGGGTGAACCGACGAACTGCATGCCAATTTCGATGTCGGCAGGAAAGGACTCGCGCGGCTCCAGCCGCACCAGATCTTCCTCGAACTCGCCGAAGGCGTCGGCCGGCTGCAACTTGAGGTCGATGGCGTCACCGACAGCCTTGCCTTCCAGCGCCTGCTCCACCAGCGGGAAGATGTTGTCGTAGCCGCCATGCAGGTAGCTGACGGGCTCGTCGCTTTCCTCCAGCAGCTTGCCGTCCATATCCTTGACGATGTAGGTGATGGTGACCACGGTATCCTTGCCAATATTCACTTGAGTTCCTTTACCAGTTGCAGCACTTCCGCCGCATGGCCGCGGCTGGAAACGCCATACAGTGCGTGACGGATGACGCCCTGTTTATCAATAACGAAGGTGGAGCGCACCACGCTCTTGCGCATGACGCCGTCCACCTCCCTGTCCTGCAGCACGCCATAGGCGGTGCTGGTCGCCTGCTCCTTGTCGGCCAGCAGCCGCACGCTGATGCCGTGCTTGTCGCGAAACTCGCCATGCTTGATGCAATCGTCGCGCGAGACGCCCAGCACGACGGCGCCCGACTTGGCAAAATCGTTTTCCAGCTCGGAAAACTCGATCGCCTCGGTGGTGCAGCCCGGCGTGTCGTCGCGCACGTAGAAATACAGCACGAGCGTCTTGCCCCGAAACTGGGACAGCCCGACGATGTTCATGTCCGCGTCAGGATTGGAAAAATCCGGCGCCCTAACTCCTGCTTTCAGCATGCGTGACTCCGCCACGTGTTTCCGGCAGCATTCTAACAGGCCCACCCGGGCTGCATCGTTATAATCGATTTCCATGATCACCACCCTGCTCGGCGGCTTGAGCCCCACCCGTTTCCTGCGCGACGTCTGGCACAAGCGCCCGCTCCTGATCCGCAACGCCGTGCCCGGCTTCACCGGACTCCTGTCACCCGAAGAGATGCAGCACCTGGCCAGCCGTGAAGACGTGGAGTCGCGACTGATCCAGGGCAGCGGCACACACTGGCGGCTCGACGATGGCCCATTCAGAAAAGCCACTTCAAGCGCCTGCCCAAGGCCGAGTGGACGCTGCTGGTGCAGTCACTCAATCATCTGCTGCCCGAAGCGGATGCGCTGCTGGCGCGCTTCAACTTCATTCCGCATGCCCGGCTCGACGACCTGATGGTGAGCTACGCCGTGCCCGGCGGTAGCGTGGGGCCACATTTCGATTCGTACGACGTTTTTCTGCTGCAGGGCCAGGGGCACCGCCGCTGGCAGATCAGCACGCAGACGGATCTGGCGCTGCTGGACAACGCACCACTGAAAATCCTGCGCCACTTCAAAGCGGAGGACGAATCGGTGCTTGGCCCCGGCGACATGCTCTACCTGCCGCCGCACGTCGCGCATTACGGCGTCGCCGAGGACGCCTGCATGACCTACTCGATCGGTTTCCGCGCCCCTACGGCCGAAGAAATGGCGCAGGGCTTCTTGATGCATCTGCAGGATACGCTCGCACTGGAGGGCCGCTATGCCGATCCCGATCTGCGCCTGCAGACCCATCCCGGAGAAATCGGCCGCGCCATGCTGGATCAGATCGAAGCCATGATTGCCCGGATCAAATGGAGCCGGCGCGACGTTGCCGAATTTGCCGGACGCTACCTGTCCGACCCCAAGCCGAACGTCTTCTTCGACGCGCCCGATGCGCCGCTTGACCGCGCCGCCTTCGCCAAACAGGCTCACAAGAACGGCGTCGCACTCGACCCCAAATCGCGCCTGCTGTTTACCGGAAAACGCTTTTTCATCAATGGCGAGGCGTTCACGCCCGCAACCGATGAGACCGTCGCGCTGAAACAACTGGCGGACCGGCGCAGTCTCGCGCCCCCCTTCCCCGCCGCACTGTGCGAGCGCTTTTATGACTGGTATGAGGCCGGCTGGCTGGAGATCGCGCATGAATGCCTTTGAAACCCCCGCCGAGTTCCGTTTCGCTTTCGACGCGCTACTGTCCGCCACGCGCCGCCAGTTGCACGTGTACGATCGCGACCTCAGCCTGCTGGACATCGACGACCAGCCACGCCACGCGGCCCTGCGCGCACTGTGCGTAGCTGGCGGAGGGCGCCGCGTCGAACTGCTGCTCGACGACATCGGCCACGTCTCACGCAGCCACCCCCGCCTGATGCAACTGGTCCGGGATTTCGGCCATGTCCTCGAGATCCGCCAGGCCGACCCGGGCGCGCCACGTCCCGACCAGGCATTTGTCCTGGCTGACCGCCATGGCGTGCTGCTGCGCGCCGACAAGGCCGTGGTACGCGGCACCCTGCACCCGGACGATCCCGGCAATGCTGCGGCGCTGCACCAAAGCTTCGAGGGCATGTGGCAGCGCGCTCCGGCCAGCGTATCTGCGACGACCCTGGGGTTGTGAGCTAAAGCCTGCTCAGCCAGTCCAGTTCGGGCTCGCTGAAGCCGGCCTGGCGGCGCGCCGCCAGATTGAACGGCGGCTTCAAGGGCGGCGCGTCGTGATCGATCAGCAACTGCCGGAACGTCGCGTCGGGCTCAACACCGCGTGCCGCGCACAACCAGCCGAACCAGCGGCTACCGACGGCAACGTGGCCGATCTCGTCGCGTTCGATAACGGCAAGAATCTCGACCATGCGCGCGTCCTGCGCGGCTTTCAGCTTTTCGACGATAAGCGGGGTGGCGTCGAGTCCGCGCGCTTCTAGCACGCGCGGCACCAGCGCCATGCGCACCAACGGGTCGTGTGCGGTCTTCAGCGCCATGTCCCACAGGCCGCTGTGCGCGGGGAAATCGCCGTAGGCAAAGCCGAGCGTCGCCAGATGCGTGTTCAGCAGTTCGAAATGCTGCGCTTCCTCGTTGGCAACCGAGAGCCAGTCGACGTAATACGCCGGCGGCATGCCGGCAAAGCGGTGGGCGGCGTCGAGCGCCAGGTTGATCGCATTGAATTCGATATGGGCCAGCGCATGGACGAGCGCGGCACGACCAGGCAGGGTGTCGGCGCGACGGCGCGGCACCTGCTGCGGCGGGATCAGTTCGGGCTTTCCAGGCCGCCCGGGCTGATCGATCGGGACGCGTGACACCTCTGCTGCAAGGTCGATCCGGCCCGCCAGCCAGTCGGCATGCAGCGCATGCACGCACGCCGCCTTGTCCGCTGGCAGTTCGAGGTGCAGGCACGCCGCCAGGCGCTGCGGCAACGGGTCTAGCGCCGATCCACCCACCGGATGCCGATCAGCGCGATCGCCAGGAAGATTAGCAGCGGCAGAACCGATACCACCACCACCGGCCAGTCGTTCAGCAGACCGAGGTGACCGAACAGACGGCTCAACAGGTGAAACCCCAGCCCGGCCAGAATGCCGATGAAGATCTTGCTGCTGGTGCCTCCGCTGCGCGGCCCCTGGATCGCGAAAGGCATGGCGATCAACATCATGATCGGGATAACGAATGGGCCGATGAACTTCGACCACAGGGCAAGTTCATAGCGCGTGGCTTTCTGCCCGTTTTCCTTGAGGTGCGCGACATAGCGCCACAGGGTGCGCGCTGACATCTGCTCCGGCGCGACCAACAGCACGCTGAGGATGTCGGGGGTGAGCACCGACTGCCAGTCCTGGTGTGCAGACCGGGCTGCACGAATGCCGTCCGCGTCGAAACGGGTTTCCACCACCTGTTGCAGATCCCAGGTCTGGTCGCCGCGCCAGTGGGCCTGCTTGGCCGCCCGGATCCAGCCCAGGCGGCCGTCCGCGTCAAAACCGTAGATCTCGATATCGCGCAGGGTATTGTCCGGCATCACTTCGCGCACATTGATGAACGCGTTGCGATCCTTGACCCACAGGCCGGAGCGGAATTGCTGCGCCACCACCGAATGGGTGGCCAACAATTTGTAGCGTTGCGCCGCCTGCTCCGACCACGGTGCGACGTATTCGCCGAGAACCAGCACCAGCAGCGACAGCAGCACGCCGATCACGCTGAAATAACCGGCCACGCGCCAGTTCGACAGGCCCGACACGCGCATCACCGCATACTCGGAATTGCCCACCAGACGCGACAATGCAAACAACGTCCCGATCAGCACTGCCACTGGCAATATCTCGTACAGGTGCCCCGGGATATTGAGCATCACCACAACGGCAACCTGGCCGAGACCGTAATTATTGCGGCCCAGGCTGCCCAGTTCCTGGATCACGTCAAAGAACGCGAACAGCACCAGCAGCCCCAACAGCACGAAGCCCGACGCAAACAGGACCTGCCCGCTCAGATAACGCGCCAGCAGTCTCACGCACGTCTCCCGCGCGGCGCATATTGATGGGTCCGCCGGTAGAACAGTACGGCCAGGGCGCACAGCATCAACAAGTGCGATGCCACCATCCCGACCCAGGGATTGAGCGTGCCCTGGGCCACCCAGGCCTGCGACAGCGACAGCAGGTTGTTGTACACGAAGTAGAGCAGCAGCGCGATCATCAGCCCGTAGGAACGGCGTGCTCGTGTGTTGACGAAACTGAGCGGAATAGCCATGACGGCAAGAATCAGCGCGGAGAGAGGCACGCCCACCCGCCA
The DNA here is from genome assembly GCA_050258175.1 of Hyphomicrobiaceae bacterium. GTDB lineage: Bacteria > Pseudomonadota > Gammaproteobacteria > Burkholderiales > Thiobacillaceae > Thiobacillus. The sequence goes on along the minus strand of JBLMYH010000025.1, from coordinate 3,601 downwards.
CAACAGTTCGGCGCGTGAGGGCGGCGAGGGATCAGCCAGCAGTTCCTTCAACGGCGCCTGGCGGATGCCTGTCTCCTTGGCCCCCACGGGAACCGGGTCGAGCCGCATCCAGTAACGTTCGAACCGCACGATGCGGTAGTCGAGCTGGCCGGGCGTGCCTTCATAGCGGCGCCCCTCCTTGAATACTAGATAACGCGAACCGTCAGGCATCTCGATATGCGTGCCTTCGCGCGCCACGACCAGACCAAGCTTTCCGTCGATGCGCGATTGCATGAAAACGTTGCGCACGACGCCGGTCAGCGGGTTCAGCGACTCCACATAATAGACGCGCTGGCCTGCGCTGGATTCGGCGAACATGCCGGGCGCGATCAGCGAACTTTCGCTGCGGCTGCGCAGGTCCTGACGGTATTCTATTTTTTTGGTCTGTGCCCAGGGATTGAGTGTCAGCGTTATCAGCAGGATCACCAGCGAAAACGGCACAGCGAACGCCAGCACCGGCCGCATCCACTGTGTGAGCGAAAGGCCGGCATTGAACCAGATCACCATTTCGCTGTCGCGCCACATACGCGACAAGGGCAGCAGCACCCCCGCAAACAGGGCGATCGTCATCAGTACCGGCAAGAAAAACAGCAGAGAGAAGCCGAGGAAAGAAAAAACCGCCTCGTTGGCGAGTTCGCCGCGCGCCACGTCGCCGAGCAGGCGGATGAACAACACCACCAGCGCGATCGCGACCAGTACCGTCAACACGGCGCCGGTGGTGAGCGCCATTTCGCGGGTCAGTGCGCGACGATACAGCATGGGCACAGCCGGGAATCGCTCGTGTTCGGGACGAGCTTTTGACATTCCGCCACACCCGCGCCAATAATCGCCAAATCGGCAACGCCAACCGTCGGCGCATCGGCAAATTGCATTTTTTTGAGCACAGACATGGACAACAAGGAAATCGACCTCGAATTTAGCATAAAAAGCGGCGCGCCCGAAAAGCAGCGCACCGCCTGCGTCGCCGTCGGCGTGTTTGAGAGCCGCAAGCTGTCCGGGCCGGCGATCGACATCGACCGCGCCAGCGACGGCTACTTGTCGGAGATTCTGCGCGGCGGCGACATGGACGGCAAGGCCGGCAGCACCCTGCTGCTGCACAAAGTGCCCAACATCCTGGCCGACCGCGTATTGCTGGTGGGGCTCGGCAAGGAGCGCGACTTCCACGAGAAGGCCTACCGCGACGCCATCTCCTGCGCCCTAAAGACGCTGCGCGACACCGGCTCGATGGACGCCGTCATCACGCTGTCCGAGATTCCGGTGAGGAAGCGCGACATCACCTGGAACATCGAGCAGGCTGTGATCAGCGCCCACGAAGCGCTGTACCGCTTTGTCACCATGAAGAGCAAGCCCGACGAAACGCGCCGACCATTGAAGCGCGTCACCTTCTCCGTGTCACGGCGCGGCGAGCTGAAGTTCGGCGAGGTCGGCCTCGCCCGCGGACTGGCGATCGCCCACGGCATCGATCTCGCCAAGGACCTGGGCAATACCCCGTCGAACATCTGCACCCCCGAATACCTGGCCGGCGAAGCCAGAAAGCTCGCGAAAGCGCACGGCTTCGGTTGCGAGGTGCTCGATCAGGCAGCCTGCGAGAAGCTCGCAATGGGTTCTTTCCTGTCGGTCGGCAAGGGCAGCGACAAGCCGCCGCGCTTCATCGTGCTAAGGCACGAAGGCGGCGCCAAGGGGGACAAGCCGGTGGTTCTGATCGGCAAGGCGGTCACCTTCGACGCCGGCGGCATTTCGCTGAAGCCGGCCCCCGACATGGACGAGATGACCTATGACATGAGCGGTGGCGGCGCGGTCATCGGCGCCTTCCGCGCCATCGGCGAACTGGGACTTGCGCTCAATGTCATCGGCCTCATCCCCGCCTGCGAGAATCTGCCCGACGCCGAAGCCAACAAGCCGGGCGACATTATCACCTCGATGTCCGGCCAGACCATCGAGATCCTCAACACCGACGCCGAAGGCCGCCTCCTCCTGTGCGATGCGCTGACCTACGCCGAGCGCTTCGAGCCCGACGCGGTCATCGATCTGGCGACCCTGACCGGCGCCTGCGTGATCGCGCTGGGCGCCCACCCCAGTGCGCTCTTCAGCAACCACGACCCGTTGGCGCGCGAGATCGAACATGCCGCCGACCATGCCTGGGACCGCGTCTGGCGCATGCCGCTGTGGGACGACTACCAGGATCAGCTGAAAAGCAGCCACGCCGACATGGCCAACATCGGCGGCCGCCCCGCCGGTTCGGTCACCGCGGCCTGCTTCCTGTCGCGCTTCGCCAAGAAGTACCACTGGGCGCACCTCGACATCGCCGGCACCGCCTACAAGGGCGGCCGCGACAAGACCTCGACCGGGCGCCCGGTGTCGCTGCTGGTGCACTTCCTGTTGAACCGCGCCGCAAAGTGACCGAGATCACGTTTTACACCTTTGCCGACAACCCGCTCGACGTCGCGCGCCGCGTCGCCGCCAAGGCACACGGCCAGGGTAAGCAGGTGCTGATCTACGCGCCGGATGCGGCAGTGGCGGACGCCATCGACCACCTGCTTTGGACCACGCCGGCGCTGAGCTTCGTGCCGCACTGCCGCGACAGCGACCCACTGGCCAGTGAAACGCCGGTGCTGATTGGCGCCAATGCGGACGCCCTGCGCCAGGCCGATGTGATGATCAACCTGCACACCGAACAGCCGCCCGCTTTTGCCCGCTTTGAACGTCTGGTCGAGATCGTCGGTCAGGACGAGTGCGGCCGCGAACAGGGGCGCACTCGTTACCGCTTTTATCAGGCGCGCGGTTACGCCCTGAAAACGCACGACCTACGCCAACAGGCTGGATAGGAGGCCCCATGAGCGAAAGCCCCCTGCTGATCAAGATGGACGCGCTGATGAAGAAGCACCGCGGCTCCGGCGAAGCGGATGCGACGACGACCGTAACGCCATCCCCGGCTGTTCCCCTCGCAACTCCTGTGGCGGCCCCCCCGCCCGGCGCCTGGCTCCCGGTATTGACCGACGTGATCGAACGCGGCGCGCTGAAGCCCGCGGCGCCGCCCCAATCCGCCGCCCAGCCTACCCCGAGGCCGGGCACGGCGACTGCGCCGACTGCCGCCGCCGCGGCGGAACCCTCCAAGACCCCTGCGGCGGCGCCCGTGGTGGACGAGGCCCTTGCCAAAGAGTTGCTGAACGAACTGGCGCCCCGTTTATCCGAAGCGATGGAAAAGCAGGTCGCCGCAGAACTGCGCAAGAACATCGACCAGACCGTGTCCAGCCTTCTCGGCCAACTCGACGTCAATGTGCGGGCGATCGTCCGCGACGCCGTCGCCGAGAAACTCAAGCAGCCGCGTGACCCGTCGAGCTGAGACCGCAGCGTCAAAGGGTTTTTAGACACCTCTACCAGGTTTTTGGGATAATGGCGGCTTTGCGCGCACGCCATGGAACTCGCCAAATCCTTCGAACCGGCTGACATCGAAAAACGCTGGTACGCCCAGTGGGAAAGCGCCGGCTATTTCAAGGCGGGCGACACCCCCGACGCCCCCGCCTACTGCATCATGCTGCCGCCGCCCAACGTCACCGGCACG
>JBLMYH010000024.1:0-12859 GCA_050258175.1 Hyphomicrobiaceae bacterium | reverse complement strand
GTGTATTTCGCCGGATTGAGCGACTTCAGCAGGCCACCGTTGCCGATCACGCCCTTGAGGTCCTGCTTGATGTCGGCGAGGATGCGCTGCACCAGCGGATAAGATTCGGGGTGGACGGCGGAGGCGTCGAGCGGGTCGTCGCCGCCCATGATGCGCAGGAAGCCGGCCGCCTGTTCGAAGGTCTTCTCGCCCAGGCGCGGCACGTCGCGAAGTGCTGCGCGGCTGGCGAATCTCCCCTGGGCGTCGCGGTGGGCGACGATGGCCTGCGCCACGCTGTTGCCGAGGCCGGAGACGCGCGCGAGCAGCGGCGCCGAGGCGGTGTTGACGTCAACGCCCACGGCGTTGACGCAGTCTTCCACCACAGCGTCGAGCGAACGCGCCAACTCGAACTGGCTGACGTCGTGCTGGTACTGGCCGACGCCGATCGACTTCGGATCGATCTTCACCAGTTCGGCCAGCGGATCCTGCAGCCGGCGCGCGATCGACACCGCGCCGCGCAGCGAGACATCCATGTCGGGCAGTTCGCGCGAGGCGAATTCGGACGCGGAATACACCGACGCCCCGGCCTCGGAGACGACGATGCTGGTGAGCCCGAGCTCGGGGCGCAGCTTGATCAGGTCGCGCGCCAGCTTGTCGGTTTCCCGCGAGGCGGTGCCGTTGCCGATCGCGATCAGCGCGACGCGGTGCTTCGCGGCGAGCTTCGCCAGCGTGTGCAGCGAACCGTCCCAGTCGTTCTTCGGCTGATGCGGATAGATCACGGTGGTGTCGACCACCTTGCCGGTCTCGTCGACCACCGCGACTTTCACGCCGGTGCGCACCCCGGGGTCGAGCCCCATGGTGGCGCGCGGCCCGGCGGGCGCGGCGAGCAGCAGGGCCTTCAGGTTGCGTGCGAACACGTTGATGGCTTCGGTCTCGGCGCGGGCGCGCAGCGCGCCCATCAGTTCGAGTTCCAGATGCATGAAGCTCTTCACGCGCCAGGTGAAGCGCACCGTGTCCATCAGCCAGCGGTCGGCCGGGCGGTTCAGGTCCTGGATGCCGAAGCGGCCGGCGATGCGCGCCTCGCACGGGTTGTGGGGCGCGCTCCAGGCGGGCCGCTCCTCTTCGCTGTCGAGGCGCAGCCGCACGTCGAGCATCTCCTCGCGCCGCCCGCGGAACAGCGCCAGCGCGCGGTGCGAAGGGACGCTGGACAGCGGCTCGGAATAGTCGAAGTAGTCGGCGTATTTTTCCGCCGCTGCGTTCTTGTCTTCGCGCACCTTCGATTCGACGACGCCATGCTCGTGCACGTAGTCGCGCAGCGCTTGCAGCAGCGGCGCGTCTTCGGCGAAGCGCTCCATCAGGATCTGCCGTGCGCCGTCGAGCGCGGCCTTGGCATCCGCAACGCCGGGGTTGTCGCCCTGCTCGGTGGTGAAGGGCTCGCGCAGGTACTTCGCCGCCTCTTCGTCCGGATTCAGCAACGGGTCCGCCAGCAGGGCGTCGGCCAGCGGCTCCAGCCCGGCTTCCTGTGCGATCTGCACCTTGGTGCGCCGCTTCGGCTTGTAGGGCAGGTAGAGGTCTTCCAGATGCGTCTTGTCCGCGGCCAGCGAGACCGACTGCAGGAGCTCGGGCGTCATCTTGCCCTGCTCGGTGATCGACTCGATGATCGCCGCGCGGCGCGCCTCCAGTTCGCGCAGGTAGCGCAGCCGGTCTTCCAGCAGGCGCAGCTGCGCGTCGTCCAGGCCGCCGGTCGCCTCCTTGCGGTAGCGCGCGATGAACGGCACGGTCGCGCCTTCGTCCAGCAGGGCCACGGCAGCGGCAATTTGTTCGGGTTTGGCCGCGATCTCCACGGCAAGTCGGTGTTCGATGGAAGGAAGCATGGTTCGGTCTACTGGATGGATCGGCCCCTGTATCGCGGGCCGACGGGTGAGATTCGTGGATGCCAATTATGCCTAAGCCGGGCGTTCTTCGCTCCTCCCGCCATTGTTGCCGTTGATTCCTATACTTGGAGTCGGCCAGGGAGCAGGGGGATTTGGAGGGCTTGGAAATGGCCAAATGGATATTCGAACCCGGACACTCCGCCGCAGAGTTTGCGGTGCGGCACATGATGGTTTCGCACATGCGCGGCCTGTTCAAGAACGTGCAGGGCCGCATCGACTTCGATCCCGACGAGCCGGCCGCCGCTGCCGCTGCCGAGGCGACGATCAACGCGGCCGGCATCTGGACCGGCGACGATGCGCGCGACGCGCACTTGCGCGGCCCGGACTTCCTGAACGTGGAGAAGTATCCGGACATCACCTTCCGCAGCACCGAGGTCCGCTGCGTGGGCGAAGCCGATTTCAAGGTCGCGGGTGATCTCGTCCTCTGCGGGGTGAGCCGTCCGGTCGTGCTCGTCGCTCATTATCTGGGGCGCTGGCAGTGCCCCTACTGGGAAGGCGGCAAGGACCTGGGACCGACGACCCGCATCGGCTTCGTCGCCACCACGGCGATCAACCGCCATCACTTCGGCGTGAGCTGGAATGCGCCGCTGGACCGGGGCGGCGTGGTCGTCGGCGACGAGGTTGCGATTACCCTCGACGTCGAGGCCATCCTCGAAACGGATATGCAGCGGATAGCCGGGATGCTGCACGGACAGTGAGCCCGGTCGCGGGGGGATGCGTCTGTTTCGGCCTTCAGCAGCCTTGGCGCGCCATCCTCTCTTCGAGCCTGCCGCGCGGTTTGACGCAGGGCTACCCCTTGGAGAGAACCCGCTCGGTTTGGTGCAGGATCTCCTGGGCGGTGGCACTGTCGGTCAGAAGGCCGTTGCTGGCGATGACGCGCATCCGCGTGGTTCTCGTGGTGATGGGCTCCAGTAACACCTCGATATCGCGATCCTTGGCCGTTGCGTTGATCACGCGTTCACCCGCGTCATTGGTTGAACGCGATACGACCTTCACACCCATGTCGCGCATGGCCTGCACGCTGCCAAGTTCCACCGTTCTCATGGGCGCCGTGAATGTGCGGTAAATGATGCCGTTGATGGTGTGCGAGACGCCCATGCTTGCGCCAAGGGACGCTGCGGTAAGCGATATCGGATCGCACCCGGCCGTGCTGGCAGCCAGCAAAATCAAGGCGGCTGTGGAGCGGGCCTGGCGACGGTAACAGCGGAGCATTTTCATTGCGTGTTCTCTCGAATTGATCGCAAAGACAGCCTGCCTCGGACCGACAGTGATGCCTTGGCGCACGGCCAGTCCCCGGCAGGAACGGAGTGCAGCGGCGCGAGCCCGCCGTCTTGTTCTCGTGATCGTCAATCCTGCGCATACCGGATGGGCGCTCCTGCCCCGGGTGGGTATCGCCCTGCGAACGAAGCGGCTTGTTCGCGGCAGGCGGATGCGCCCACGCCCTGCCGCTAGGAAAGCTGCCTTTCATAACGGTTTGTTTCGGGGAAAAGTTTAGACTGGTGCCGAATGCGTTGCGGCGGTCCTTCCTGGGCCGTATGTGAGCGATCGAAGGGCCGGGGTTTCCGGAAAGGCAGGGTGGGATGATGAATTCTGATTTGAGTGCGCGCTTCGTGCTGGACACGGAATCGATGGGCTGGCTGGCCACGGCGGAGGCGGGCGGTTGGCGCAAGTGGCTCGATTGCGTCGACGGCGCGGCGCCCAGTTCGACCAGCGTGGTGAAGTGTGCGCCGGGTGGCGCATTCGAGCCGCCCGGTCAGGGCCTGGGCGAGGAGATGCTGGTTCTGGAAGGCGCGCTGGCGGACGAGCGGGCCGAGTATGCGGCGGGGGCTTATCTGCGCAATCCGCCGGGCGCGCCCTGCACGCTAAGCACCGGGCAGGGCTGCGTGGTATTCGTCAAGCGCTACCCGTTCGAGCCGGAGGATTCCGCGGTCGTGCGCATCGATACGGCGAACAGGCCGTGGCTCCCCGGGCTGGTGCCCGGCCTGAGCGTGATGCCCTTGCATCAGCATCAACACGAGCATGCCGCGCTGGTGCGCTGGCAGCCCGAAACCTATTTCCAGCCGCATGCGCATTTTGGCGGCGAGGAGATCCTGGTCCTGTCCGGCACGTTCGAGGACGAACACGGCAGCTATCCCGCGGGGACGTGGATCCGCAGTCCGCACATGAGCCGTCATCAACCCTTCAGCCGGACTGGCTGCACGATCTACGTCAAGACGGGGCATTTGCCGGTGATGTAGCTGAAGCGGGTTCGATAACAGAACGCAACCCGCGCAGTCCAGGAACGCGAGGGACCGCGGACGCGGTTTGGGTGGGCCCGCGGCATGGCGCCGTGCCGCTTTTCATCCATGGCAATTCGGCGTTCTTGCGCTAAAAAACAAGTATCCATGTACGAGGTGTTGTTCATGCCGACCGACTCCGGATTCCCCTCTGCCAGCAGCCGTGAGAAAGGCGCCCTCGGCATATTCCAGTTGCTCGGGCTGGGTCTGCTTCTGATGGTCGTGCTGTTCGTGGTGATTGTCGTGGTCAGAAGCCTGTTCGGGGCTGCCTGATTCTCCGTCTGCCCTTTCCCTCAGGGCATGCGGCGGGCGAGCCTGCGTGCGCTGTAGGCGAAGGGCTTCAGGAAATTCATCCGCTCGGATTCGGTGTCGTGCGACGATGCCAGGCCGCCGCCGTCTTGCGCCTGCCTGTTGAAATAGGACAGCGCGCTTTGCTCCAGGCTGCACTTGCACGCCTGGGCGGCCAGCAGCGAGCCCACCCAGTCGGCCTCGCGTTCCTGCTGCAGCCAGGTGGGCGACATGCGCAGGGCCAGGGCAAAATCCCCATCCAGCAGTCCCATGGCGGTTTGCCCGTTCAGCGTCCAGTTCGCCGGCCTGCCGGAGAGCACCAGCAGGTCATGCGCATCTTCGTCGAAATGGCGCTGCGCGATGTGCACCAGTTCATGGCCGACCACGAAGGCCAGCTGGCAATCAGGCAACTTCAATGCCGACGGTGCGAGCACCACCACATCGGGCGCATAGGACCAGGCCGGTCCGTTGCTTGCGTCGGGGGCCAGCAGGAAGCGGACGCCGTCAAGGCCGGCCAGGGCCGCCATCGCCTTCCACTCCGCACGTGGCGCCAAGGCGGCGCAGCCGTCGCAGGCTTCGCCGCTCCAGTTGAACCGGTTGATCTGGGGCGGGCCCGGGAACCACGGGGCCCTGTGAACGCCCCCGGCCAGAGCCCCGGAGACGATGCCGCATACGAGGAACAGCACCGCACATCCGCGCGCGGCACCGGACGCGTATCTCCGGGGCATCGTATGCATGGGCCACTCCCGCATTGTTGTTCGTCTACATACCCAAAATAGACGGCGGCCGGCGAATCAGAAGGAACAAATGGGCTGGCTGCTGAGTGCCGTTGACCTGTGCCGCGCTGCAACGAACAATGGTCTGGAGCGCGAGGATGCCGGGGGCGGTCGGCCCGGGCATGTGGAGGCCGTGGCCAGCCGAGTGGGGGACTGGCGGCGGCCGGGTGTCGGAGCCGGAAAACAAACGAACATGAGCAAAGAAGAGAGTCCGCTGGCGGCGGTTCCGCGGCGCCACAGTCGCCCGGGCGGCTGCGGCCTTTGGCTCCCGTTGCTGCTGTACGCCGCGCCGGGATTCGCGGCACATCCACTGATCACCGAGGACACGGCGACGCAGGGGCGCGGCAACGGGCAGCTCGAGTTGACGGCGGAATACGGACACGACGAGGCGTCGGACGCCAGGGAGGACGCGCTCGACCTTGCCGCGGTACTCACCTATGGCCTGCGCAATGAGCTCGACCTGCTGCTGACGCTGCCCTATTCGCGTGCCGACACGCTGGCACGCGGTGCGGAGACGACGGCACACGGCATCGGCGACGTGGGCCTCGATGCCAAATGGCGCTTTCTCGAGGCGGGCCGGTGGAGCATGGCGCTGAAGACGGGCGTGACCTTTCCGACCGGAGACGACACGCGCAACCTCGGCGCCGGAAAATTCAACGTGAGCGCGAATATTGTCACAGCGTACGAGACGGCGCGCTGGGGCTACTATCTGCATCTCGGCCACATTCGCAACCGCAATGTCCACGGCGAGCGCGACGTGATCCATCACGCTTCCGTCGCGCTGGTCCACACGGTGAGCGACAGACTCAAGCTGGTTGCGGACCTGGGGCAGTTCACCTCGACGGACCGCTCGGTCAGCGTCGATGCCCGCTTCCTCACGCTCGGCGTGATCTTCGGGATCCGCGACGATTTGGACCTCGATTTCGGCTGGAAGCGCGGCCTGACCGACCCGGAAACCGATACGACCCTGCTGCTGGGGATGGCGCTGCGGTTCTGAGCCGCGCGGGCGCAACACGGAGTACAGGGCCACATGAACTCGACCGTTAAAATAGCCCGCACCTGCCCCGGCCCTAGCCGGCATGGCGGACTTTGTCCATGGCGGTTTGGGAGCCAGGGGCGTCCTGCTCATGGATGCGTTCTCGAAGTTGAAGCGCCGCGTGCCGTGTCTCGCGGGAAAAGGCATCCGGCCGTCGATAGCGCGCTGAGCGCCCGCCAAGGTCTGCCCTGGTCCGGCGCTGCGCATCCATCCAGGAGCCCAAATGGCTGACGCAGCGTTCAGTGAGCAACTGTACCGAATCAGGGACCTTCATCTCGAGGTGGAATCCGTCCTGCAAAGTCTGGCCGCCTTGCTGGACGAGAATCCTTGCGCCACCTGCGCAGACGTCTGCTGCATGGAAGCTTTCTGCCGGGAAAGCATCACCAGCGATTTCCTGCGCTTTCTGCTGGGGCCACAGGTCGGGGGCTACGATAGTGCCGCCGGCTGGTACGTGGCGGGTTCGGGCTGCCGGCTCGGCCATGGCCGGCCGCTGGTGTGCTACGAATATTTTTGCGAGAAGTTCAAAACGCCGCAGGCGGATTCCCTCAGGCAACTGTCGCGCGCGCTCAAGACGGTCTATGCGAAAGCGCTGGCGGGCCAGCATATCCTGGTGGTCGAGGACATCGGCAGAATCGGTGCAGCCAGGCTGCGCGCCATTCATGACAGGCTGGAAGCATTACGCGCGTTGGCAGACGCAGCACTGCGACACGCCCTCGGCGAGCGCCTGGGCGTGCGATCAGCAAAGCCGATCAGAGACGGCAGGGAGCAGGCCTGAGCAAGACCCTGCGCGGCAGGCCCGCCCCAAATCCCGCGCTGCGATTCAAGCCTTCTTGGTCCAGAGAATGCACCAGGCAGTGGGACTGATGTTGCCCTCGACCAGCTTGCAGGCATTCGGGGGGATGAAGTGCAGGCAATTGGAGCACTGTTGATCGCCCTTGGGCTCGGTCTGGTATTTCACGCTGGCCTGGGACATTTTGGCCGGCGCCGCCGGAGCGGCTGACTCCATTGGGGCCTGGCCGGACGGTGCGGCCGACTCCATCGGCGCAGGGCTGGACGGGGCGGCTGATTCCATCGGGGCCGGATTTTCCGGCGGGGCGGCCGCCTCAGGGCTGGGCACGGCCGGTTCAGTGCCTGCCGTGCTGGTCTCTTTTTTCGAACAGCCCAACAGCGAAGCCGGCAGCAGCAGACTGCAGCCGGCCACCAGTGCGCCGCGCAGCACGGCCCGGCGGGAAGGAATCTCAGCCTCCGCTTCCGTCAGGCGCGTGGCGTCGGGGGCTGCCTGGCGCCCGGACTGCATCCAGCGGCCATCGAGGATTTTCCAGTTCATGTCGGTCTCCTTTCGTGATCTGGCGGATGGCTGGCCTCGTACGAGGACGGCCATGGAGAAAGGGACGGAGCAGCCGCCAGAAAGATAGTTATAGGACGACGTCGAGCTTTTTCCAGGTCGGAAGCAGCGGGCGGGCAGGCCCGCCAACACAGAGACGGGCTCGCGGCGCAGGGGTCAGGGCCTGGACGACAGGGGCCGGCATGGGGCTCGCGCAGGTCTGCGCAGGTGCGTATCTTGTTATCAGCTCAAGCACAGCCAGTTGCGCCGGCTGGATGGACTTGTTTTCGAGATTCTCCGGGCGGGCGAAATAATAGCCGTGGAAATACTGGATGCCGCTGCTGCGGCAGAGTTCGAACATTTCGCGGCTTTCGACCTTCTCGGCGATGAACTGGCCTCTGAAACTGAGCCGGATGTGCGCGATGATTTCCACGGTCTTTTCGGGATGCTGCTCGAGCACGTCGAGTTTGACGCAGTCGGGTGGGGCGGCAGCAGGCAGGCGAACTCGCTCATGAGCGTGGCCTCGTCCAGATTGATGAAGGCGAGTTTGCCCTGCAGCAGCCAGTCGGGCCCGAGACAGAGGGTGTTGCCGATGACGTCGACGCCGGCCTGCACCTGACTGCTGATCTGGGCCGAGTCGGAAGCCAGTGATTGCCTGACAGGAGCTCGTAGGCGAACAGGCGATGTTCGGCGTCGACAATGGGTTGTCGTGCCAGGAAGCTTGCCTTGCCCATCCGGTCTCCTCGAAACACTTGTACTTGTTCTATAGGGTTGCCGGTGGGAGCATCTCTGCCCGTTACGTCCGCGCGCTCGGGACGGGGGCGGGTGTATTTTTCAACCGCCGGCATTGGCGAACCGATCGCGGACATTGGGGTCGGAGACGATATCCTCTCCCTTCCTCCGGCCCTGCAACATCGGTAGCAACGTATCAGCACAGAACTTGAGGCCATTCACACAGATGAAAGCAATCCTTCTCGGAAACAGCGCGCTGTCCGTGCCGTCCGTCTGCCTGGGCACCATGACCTTCGGCCAGCAGAACAGCGAGGCGGAAGCCCATGCGCAGCTGGACTATGCCCTGGGCCAGGGGGTCAACTTCATCGATACTGCCGAAATGTACCCGGTCCCGGCGCGGGCCGAGACGACTGGGCTGACCGAACGCTATGTGGGCACCTGGCTGCAGCGCCAGCCCCGCGACCGCATCATCTTGGCGACCAAGGCAACCGGTCCCGGGCGCGCGATGAACTGGATTCGGGCAGGCCGGCTGAATTTCAGCCGGGCCAATTTGCAGCAGGCGCTGGAGGGTTCGCTGCAGCGGCTGCAGACCGACTACGTCGACCTTTACCAACTACACTGGCCTGACCGCAACGTGCCGACCTTCGGCAACTATCAGTTCCAGCCGGAACAGGAACGCGACACCGTGCCGCTGCAGGAAACCCTGGTCGCCATGGCCGAACTGATCCGGGCGGGCAAGGTTCGCCATTGGGGGCTATCCAATGAAACGCCGTGGGGGGTGATGACGGTGCTGCGTCTCGCCGACGAGCTGGGTCTTCCGCGTCCGGTTTCGGTCCAGAATGCCTACAGCCTGCTGAACCGGACCTGGGAAAATGGCCTGGCCGAAATCGGCTTCCGCGAAAAGCTCAGCCTGCTGGCCTATTCGCCACTCGGCTTCGGCGTGCTGTCCGGCAAATACGTCCGCGACGCCGGGGCGCCTGGCCGCTTGAACCTGTTCAGCGGGTTTGCCAGCCGTTACGCCAAGCCCAACACCGCGCCCGCCGTGGCGGCCTATGCCGACCTCGCCTACCAGCATGGCCTGACGCCTACCCAGCTGGCGCTGGGCTTTGTCTACGGCCGCTGGTGCGTCGGCAGCATGATCGTTGGCGCCACGACGATGGCGCAACTGCAGGAGAATCTGGCGGCCTCCCAGGTGACGCTTACGCCCGAGATCCTCGCGGACATCGAGCGCATCCACCTGCAGTTCCCCAACCCGGCGCCTTGAGTACTGAAAGGCTGGGACGGGGCGGGGAAGGCTTGACCTAGGGGGGCTATGTGCCCATTTTGGGCTTCCACATGCCGATGACCGCGCCGGTGGGATCCCGGATCACGCTCAGCCAGCCGTAGTCGCCGACCGGCATCACGTTCTGCAGCACGGTGGCGCCGAGCTCGCGTGCCTTGAGGGTGGAGGCCTCGATGTCATCCACGCCGACATAAGCCAGCCAGTGCGGCGGAACACCGGAATCGGGGTTCGCAAACATGCCGCCGCCGGTGCCCTCGCCGACGTTGATCATGATGTAGGGCCGATCGCCGCCGGGTGCGGCTTCAAGCTTCCAGTCGAACAGCCTGGAATAAAACTCCTTGGCCTTGGCCAAGTCTTTGGTTTGCAGCTCGATGTGGACGAAAGGATTGGCCATCGTGTCCTCCTGGAATGCTGGTTCAATCTTTATAGCCCTTTCTCCTGCCGAGTCATGGCGGAAATGCGGAGGCGGCCCCGGCTTGTTGCCATTGCCGACCGGGCCAAATCCGGCGCCGGCCGCGGTCATTACCGGGGGTTCAAACGTACCAAGTTGTTTGGCATGCAAATCGCACTATCCGAGGGGGTTGGGTCACTTGGGAGTGCACCACGATGACAGAGGGAAAAACGCCGCGGCCCGCCGCACAAGGCGATATCGTGGAATCTGAACTGCTAGACATGCTGCAGACGCTTATCGACGCCGGCTGCGGGTTGTCGGCAATTCATCGCCTGCTTGATGAGGCCAAGACAATGTCGGAAATCCGTGCCCGCTTTGCCCGCTGGCAGGCCGAGCGGCGTGAGCGCAATACCTAGCCGGCAAGAGCCACAGGCTGCGGTTCCGCAACGCCGGGAGAAGGCGGCAGCCTCGATAGGAACGGCGCAGTCGCCTGTGCCGCTGCGCGTTTAATTCTTAGCCTGGTCCTGCGGAACGACGACCTCCGGCGCTGCAGGCGGCGTCTCGGTCGTTGCTGCTTTCTTCTGCTCCTTTTCTGCCTTCTTCTTCTTCTTTTCCAGTTCTCTTTGCCGCTTCTCGTACTGATAGTTGGGTTTCAAAACCTAGGCTCCTTGTCTCTGCAATACTTGCAATATAGAGACGATACGCGGTGTTGCCGACTTCACCCAGAAAAACCACCGGGGGGCGGGGGCGGCCTCGGGTCTGGGCAAGGTTGGCGTCGGCTTGAGCAGGGTTTCTGCCGGTATCCGGGAGGCGGCCGGAGGGTGTTTCCGGAAGCGCGCCGAGCGGACGCGTCAGCCCGCCAGCAAGACTGGCTTGCGGCGTTCGCTGCGCTCCGCCTGCGGCGGGAAGGGCAGCCGCTTCACCTCGTTGCCCTTGTCGTCGCGGTGAATCAATTGACGGGTGGAGAAGTCATACTCCGGGTGGCGCTGATCGCTCCACGCGTTGAGGAAGTGCACGTAGAACGGCGAGAAGAGGCCCTGCGAGGGCTTGTCCCGCAACAGCGCGAAAACGTATTCCGGCTGGTCCTTCAGTTCATGGCCATCGTGGCAATACTGCACCCAGACATATTCCCCGGTGACGATCAGGTTCCAGAAGGGCGGATTGTCGTAGAACTTGAGCGTGACCTGCTTGCCGGCGGCCGCCAGGGCGGCCAGGCGGTCGATCGTCGCCGCGGTTTCCTGGCAGTAGGTTTCGAGCAGGGGAGCGGGATCGCCCAGCGACTGCGCACGCCGCATGGCGCCCGCGCCGTAGGGGTTCATCAGCATGACCCGCAGTTCGTAGCTGTTGTCGATCACGCTGCGCAGCTTGCGACGTTGCGAGACGAACGTGTCGTAGCCGGTGACCGACATCACCGATACGTCGCGGGTGCCGGTGATCCGCTCGAGCAGCTTGCGGTCTGACCAGCGGGCAAGGCGGCTGCTTTCCTCGCGCACATGTACGAGCGAGGCCAACTGGTTCATGTGGTGGCTGAGGCGTCCCTGGCGTGCGCTGAAAAACAGGTTGAACAGCATGACCAGCACCGCGGCAAAAATGGTTTCGTTGACCAGCAGCAGCTGGGAATCGTCTTCCACCCTGGGCCACCAGGTGAACAATATGTATTTCGCCAGCATGGGGAGGGAAAAGGCGATGCCTACCGCCAGCAGCGAGACCGCGATATGGCTGAGCACATGCCTGAGCGTATGAAGGATGCTGAAAAAATGCGGGCTGCGTGCCATGAGCATGTCTCCTGTTGATCAAGGGAGGGGGCGGATCCGGCCCTGTTTCGCTTCCCTGGCAAGGGCCGACGGGCCTGCGCCCCGCAGAAAGTGCTCTCGTCCGGACCGGGCATGCGCCGATGCCCGGTCCGGATTCGCGTTCCAACGCTGAACGCCGCTTGGCGACAGGGCGCTGGAGGCGATCTCAGCGTTTGCCCGTTGCGCTGGCCGTGGTGGCAGTGCGGCTATCCGCGCCGTGGGCGTTCATGCGCTTCGCAGCGCGGTCTTCGCCGCGGGTTGCCCCGCTCTGCCACTGGGCATCGCCGTTGGCACTCCCGGAGGGGCTCACGTGCGCATCCGCCTTGCCGCCGGCCTGCGCCGTGTCGGGCATAGCGCCATGGGGCCCTGCGCCGATATCGGCGTTGATCCCGGCGCCAAGCCCGGCAGCGTTGGCGGCAGCGGCCACACCGGTGCCTGCCATAGCGGCCAGGGCAAGGGTCAGAAATTTGGTACGAACCTGCTGGGCAATCTGCTTCATTTGCATACTCCTGTTGCGTATTGAGGTTGGGATACAGGCTGTCATTTCGACTAGCCAACGCCTCTCCTGCACGGGCCGTGCCAAGACTTTATATCCTTTATTTTTCAATGACGTATATGCTTTGTCGTCGGGGGTGCGGGTGCCGTTCCGTCGCCCGCAGGCGACACCAAACACGGTTTTTTTCACAACGCCATGTTAAGAAAAGACATTTTCTGTCTTCCTGCGGAGACAGGGTTCACCCGGTGGTCAACGCTTGTCCAAGCCAGACTCGCGCCGGCTATCGACAGGCCTGGCCGGGGCCGGATCGACTCCTGACTGCCCGGCAGGCACGGCTCTCCAGGCCCTGCGAGGCCGCGCGATCGCCCGCCTACCCCGCCGACTGGCCTGGCGCGGCCATGAAATACCTGATTGTTTTTGTCTGGTATTGGCCTAAAAATGAAATACAGATCGCGCTTTCTCGTTTCGACCAAGTGCTAGATAGGAGGCGCTAATCATGAGAAACATGCACATCGACTATCGCGGCCCTGACCATGGCTTCCAGGCCGCGAT
>JBLMYH010000023.1:0-24261 GCA_050258175.1 Hyphomicrobiaceae bacterium | reverse complement strand
ACCCTGGATATCCCGGCTTTCCTGCGTCGCCAGGCCGACTGAGCGTGCCTGCTGCCGCATCCGGGGCGGGGTCCTTAGGGTTCGGCGGCTTTGCCAATTCGGGGCTGCCCTTATGCCCTCCGGGGTGCTTGCGGGGCGGCCGCCGAGCGGGTGCGCGGGTCCGGATTTTACTCCGGCCCCCCGCATATGGCTGCCCGTTTCCCGGACCGGTTAAAATGACAGGATGATGAAGCAACGCACTCTCAAAACGCCGGTCAAGGCGACCGGCGTCGGCCTGCATTCCGGCGTCAAGGTCGAGATGACCCTGCGCCCGGCCGGCCCTGATACCGGCATCGTGTTCCGGCGGATGGACCTCGATCCCCCTGCCGAAGTGAAGGCCGATCCCTATCTCGTCACCGATACCCGGCTCTGCTCGATGCTCGAATCGGGGCCTGCCAAGGTGTCGACCGTTGAGCATCTGATGTCGGCGCTCGCCGGTCTCGGCATCGACAACCTGCTGGTCGACCTCACCGGTCCTGAAATCCCCATCATGGACGGCTCTGCGGCGCCATTCGTGTTCCTGCTGCAGTCTGCCGGCATCGTCGAGCAGGATGCGGCGAAGCGCTACGTCCGCATCAAGCAACCGATCGCAGTGCGCGACGGCGACAAGTGGGCGCGCTTCGTCCCGCACAACGGCTTCAAGGTCGAGTTCACCATCGACTTCAAGCATCCGGTGTTCGACAGGAGCGGCAAGACCCTCAGCATCGACTTTGCCGACACCGCCTACACGAAGGAGGTTGCGCGCGCCCGCACCTTCGGTTTCATGCACGAGGTCGAATACCTGCGCAACCAGGGTCTGGCGCTCGGCGGCTCGCTCGACAACGCCATCGTCATGGACGAATTCCGCGTGCTGAACCAGGACGGCCTGCGCTACGACGACGAGTTCGTCAAGCACAAGGTGCTCGACGCCATCGGCGACCTGTACCTGCTGGGCCATCCCATTATCGGCGCGTTCGAGGCCTACAAATCCGGCCACGCGCTCAACAACGCGCTGCTGCGCGAGCTGCTGCAGCAGCGGGAATCCTGGGAATTCGTCAGCTTCGCGCATGACGAGGACGTACCCGCAGCCTTCCTGCGCCTGTACCCCCTCAGCGCCTGATGATCGTCATTCGCCTGCTGCTCGTCGTCCTGCTCATCGCGGTGGGGGCGCTCGGGTTGGCGTGGCTGTTCACCGGCGATCGCAAATACCTCGGAACGCTCGGCCGCGTGCTGCGCTTCGCCATTGTCTTCGGCTTCGTCGCTGCCCTGTTGCTTGTGGTCGAGCGGGTGGTGCTGAGATGAGAAGGCGTGGCCCCGACTCGACTTGTCGAACGTCTGGCGCGGCGCCGCAGTCGACGTGGTCGTTCTTTAAGGCCGGCTGCAGCGCAGCGCTTTTCTCCCGTCCCGCGCTGTAGCCCAGAGCCGGCCGCCTGCCGCTGATCCAGCGCCGTCTTTGTTTTGTAGACCCATTCCTGCGTGTACCCACCATGTCCCTGTCTCTGCCTGTCGACGTCCAAAACCTGTTCGGCACCTGGTCCGTCCTGATCGAGGATCCCCTGTTCTGGTGGGAAGTCGCGGTGCTGGTGCTCGCGGCGGCGGGCGCGTTACTGGTGCATCGCGCGCTGAGCCAGGGGCTGGCGACGCGCACGGAGCAGAGCGCCGAGTATGCGGTTCGCCACCTCGCGCTGAAGACGCTGCAGCGCATCTTGTTTCCCATCAGCATGCTGCTGGGGGTGGTGGCGGGGCGTGCCCTGCTGCTGCACGAGGGCAGTCCGGTGGACCTGCTCGACCTCGCCGTGCCCCTGCTGATCTCGCTGGCCACCATTCGCACCATCGTCTACTTGCTGCGCAAGACCTTTCGCCCCGGCCCGCTGGTCAAAGCCTGGGAGAACCTCATCGCCACCTCGGTGTGGATCGTGGTGGCGTTGCATCTGCTGGGATGGCTGCCCGTCGTGCTGGGGGCTCTGGACGGCATGGCCCTGCAGCTAGGCGGCACCCGGGTGTCCGTGCTGGCGGCGATCAAGCTGGTCGTGGCGGTGGCCCTGATGTGGGTTCTGGCCCTGTGGCTGGCCCGCCTCATCGAGAACCGCATCAGCCGGGCCGCTTATGTCAACGTCAGCATGCAAGTGGCGCTGGTCAAGCTGAGCAAGTTCGTCCTGCTGGTGCTGGCCTTTCTGCTGGCGCTGAATGCGGTGGGCATCGACCTGACCGCCCTGACCGTGTTCGGCGGCGCGCTCGGCGTGGGCCTCGGCTTCGGCCTGCAGCGGATCGCCAGCAACTTCATCAGCGGCTTCATTGTGCTGTTCGACCGTTCCATCCGGCCCGGCGACGTCATCACGATCGGCGAGAAATTTGGCTGGGTGCAGGAACTGCGCGCCCGCTACGTGGTGGTAAAGGACCGCGATGGCGTGGAGCGGCTTATCCCCAACGAGATGTTGATCACCAACGAGGTGATCAACTGGAGCTTCAGCGACCGCAACGTGCGTCTGAAGATTCCAGTGACCATCAGCTACGACAACGATCCGGAGCAGGCGCTGGCCCTGTTGCGCGAGGCCGCCGTGGTCAACCCGCGCGTCCTCGCGGACCCGGAGCCTGCCACCCGCTTGATGGCCTTCGGCGACAGCGGCATCGAACTGGAGTTGCGCGTGTGGATCCAGGATCCCGAGGCCGGACTGGCCAAGGTGCGTTCTGATATCAACCTGGCGATCTGGCGCTCCTTCAAGGCGGCTGGCATCGTTATCCCCTACCCGCAACGCGACCTGCATATTCGTGGCGGACTGGCCGCACTGAAACCCTGATCGCAGAACCAATCCGGCCCCGTTCGCTCGAAAGGCTATAAAGGGAGCAAGTGGCGGGCGGACTCGCTTTGGAGCGAGAGGGGGGGTTCATGTTTTACCTGCGAAAGATCTGGCTTATCCCGTTGCTGTTTCTGCTGGCTGTGTCGAGCACCCTCGCGCTGGCGGCGGATGAGACGGAAGCCTGGGCGCCTGCGCCGCCACGCCTGAGTTTTATCGATGGTGAGGTGTCGTACTGGCGGCCCGGCGCCGAAGAATGGGCGCTGGCGCGCACCAATCTGCCGCTGGCGGAGGGGGACGCGCTCTATTCCGGCGACGACGCCAACTTCGAGGTGCAGTTCGGCAGCCGCAATTTCGTTCGCGCCGACGCTAACAGCCAGCTGTCGCTGGTCGCGCAGGCGGCGCACTATATCCAGTTCGAGCTTGCCGGCGGTCGCGCGTCCTTCGATGTGCGCAGCTTGACGGCGGGCGACTCGCTGGAGGTGAGCACACCCAACGCGGCTTTCGTCATCGAGCACACCGGCTATTACCGGGTGGAGGTGGGCAGCGACGCCACCCATTTCATCACCCGCCATGGCGGCGAGGCCACCGTTACCACCGCGGACGGCCGCTCGCTGAGCGTCTATCCGTCCGAGGACATCGTGGTGACGCCGGGCGACCCGGTGAGGGTGGCCACCTACGCCGCGCCGGCGCCCGATGACTGGGATCGCTGGAACGACGAACGCAGCGACCGCATCGGCGAATCGATCAGTTCGCGCTACCTGTCGGCGGACGTCTATGGCGCCGAGGAACTCGACCATTACGGGCACTGGCGCGTGGTGCCGACCTACGGCGCTGTGTGGATCCCCTATGCGGTGAGTGCCGACTGGGTGCCCTACAGCACGGGCTACTGGGTATGGGACCCCTATTACGCCTGGACCTGGGTCGACGATGAGCCGTGGGGCTGGGCGCCCTTCCACTATGGGCGCTGGATCTTCATTGATGGCTACTGGGCGTGGGCGCCGGGCCCGTTGCAGCCGCAAGCGGTGTATTGCCCTGCGCTGGTCGCGTTCATGGTCCGTGACCACGACGTATCGGTGCGCCTCAGTGCCGGCCTGCCCGGGCTGTGGTGGGTGGCACTCAGTTGGGGCGAACCCGTGCTGCCATGGTGGGGGCCCCCGCATCATCGCGGCCATCCGTGGTGGGGCGGCTGGGCCGGTCCGCGCATCGTCAACGACGTGGTCATCAACCAGGCCACGGTCATCAAGGTTGCGAACATCCATTTCCACAATGCGCGCCTGCCGCACGCCGTTCTCACCGAGCCGATCGACAAGTTTGGCCGCGAGCGGGTACGCGTCACCCGGGAAAATCGCTATCGCTACACGGATCTTGCCCCGGTGCAGGGTGAGTTGCCGGTCAAGCCTACGCGCGCCAGCCTGTTCGGTGGTGCCCCCAGGGGCGTCGCACCACCCCAAGCACTCCTGTCGCGTCCGGTCGTATCCACGCGCAGGCCGCCGAGCGAGCGGGCGCCGCCATGGCAGGGAACGACGGTCCGCGTCCCCGCCCAGGCTGCGCCCGAGCGCCGTTATGTGATCCCGCCCGCGCGGCGCCCCGAGGCCAAGCGTCCGCTGCCGCGGCCACCCTTTGGCGCCAACGCCGGGCCGGAGCGGGCGCCGCCGCCGGTACCGCCGCGCTACGACGAGATGAGGCGGTCGGTGACGCCGCCCGCGGCTCCCTCGCGTGAGCCGGGCGCGGAGCGCAGCCCGACCGCGACGCGCCGGCAAGCCACGCAGCGCCAGCAGGCGCGGCCTGCCCCGCCTGCCGTGAGCGCACCGCCGGCCAGGCCGTCCGTGCCGCGCAGCGGGCAGGTCCCGCGTACCGCGCCCAGGTCCCCGCCCGCCGCCGCCCCGCGCGGCCCGATCCTGCCACGCGAGCAGAGAATCGAACGGCCGGCGCTAACACCCGTTCCGCGGCCGGCCCAACCTGCAGTGCAGGCTCCGCAGGCCAGCCGCCCGGCGGAGCCTGCCAGCACGCAGCCGCCGCGCGCGCACACCGCGGGCCCCTCGCCCCGCAGCGCAGTCCAGCAGGGCAAAGGGCGGCCGCTGCCGGGGCAGCCCGCCAACCAGACCTATCGGGGAGATGAGCGCGGAAATCGGGGCGGGCGTTAGCCGGGGAGGGCGGCGCAGCACGCGGTCCGGACGCGAGCCTCAGCCTCGCGGAGGCGAGGCCGTTCAGCGCTTCTGGTGGTGGCGCAGCAGGTTTGCCAGGGCGTCCTTCAGCGGGCCGTCTTCGAGTTCCGCGTTGAGGTGCGCCAGTCCGTCCAGCGCAGCGGGCGGCAGGCCGGTCTTCTCCACGGGGTGAACGTAGCGCGCCAGCAGTTCGGGATTGACGCTGACGCGCACCGCTGCCGCCACGATCTCGCGCTTGCCGAGGCTGGCGATCAGCGCATCGGTCTGGTTGCGCAGCCGGCTCGCGACAGCACCGCTGTCGCAGGCGAGGCTCAATACGCCGTCTTCCAGTTGCATCACGCGCACGTGTCCAGTCAGCGCGGCAGGCAAGGAACGATCGAGCGCGGCCTGGGTCTTGAGCAGGGTGCGGGCGCGCACGGCCAAGCCATTCGGCAGTTGGCTGGCAAGCAGGTCGGCCAGGCTGGAGGCGCTCATGCACGTGCCACGCGGGCGTCACAGGAAGCCCGTCCCGCTATGTTAAGATTCAACGGTTTACCGCGTCCTGCGGGCATTTCGGATTCCTCATGCTGCAATCCCTATTCAAGAAAGTCTTCGGCAGCCGCAACGACCGGCTGGTCAAACAATACCTGCAAAAGGTGAAAGCGATCAATGCGCTGGAGCCGGCGATGGAGAAATTGTCCGATGCCGAACTGGCCGGCAAGACGGCCGAGTTCAAATCGCGGCTGGAAAGCGGCGAGGCGCTCGACAAGTTGCTGCCGGAGGCCTTCGCCGTGGTGCGCGAAGCCTCGAGACGCGTGCTCGGCATGCGCCATTTCGACGTGCAGATGGTGGGCGGCATGGTGCTGCACGACGGCAAGATCGCCGAGATGCGCACCGGCGAAGGCAAGACGCTGATGGCGACGTTGCCCGCCTACCTGAACGCGCTGACCGGCAAGGGCGTGCACGTGGTGACGGTCAACGATTACCTGGCCAGCCGCGACGCGGAATCGATGGGCCGCTTGTACGGCTTCCTCGGCCTCACCACCGGCGTCAACCTGTCGCAGATGCCGCACGACGCCAAGCAGGCCGCCTACGCTGCCGACATCACCTACGGCACCAACAACGAATACGGCTTCGACTACCTGCGCGACAACATGGTCTACGAGATGGAGGAGAAGGTGCAGCGCCCGCTGGCCTTCGGCATCATCGACGAAGTCGACTCGATCCTGATCGACGAGGCGCGCACGCCGTTGATCATCTCCGGTCAGTCGGAAGAAAACACGGCGCTGTACCAGCAGGTCGACCTGGTGCCGCCGCGCCTGACGCGGCAGAAGGACGAGGAATCCGAGGGCGATTATTCGGTTGACGAGAAATCGCGCCAGGTGCTGCTGTCCGAAACCGGACACGAAAAAGTCGAGGATATCCTGACCGAGATGGGGCTGCTGCAGCCCGGCGGCAGCCTCTATGACGCCGCCAACATCATGCTGATGCATCACGTGTACGCTGCACTGCGCGCGCACGCGCTGTATTTCCGCGACCAGCATTACGTGGTGCAGAACGGCGAAGTCATCATCGTCGACGAATTCACCGGCCGCCTGATGAGCGGCCGCCGCTGGTCGGAGGGCCTGCACCAGGCGGTGGAAGCCAAGGAAGGCGTGGCAATCCAGAAGGAAAACCAGACGCTGGCGTCGATTACCTTCCAGAACTATTTCCGCATGTACCAGAAGCTTTCCGGCATGACCGGTACGGCGGACACCGAGGCCTACGAATTCCAGAGCATCTATGGCCTGGAGACTGTGGTCATTCCGACCCACCGGCCGATGATCCGCAAGGACGAGCACGATCAGGTCTACCGGACGGCCAAGGAGCGCGACCAGGCGGTGATCAACGAAATTCGGGCCTGCCACGAGCGTGGCCAGCCGGTGCTGGTCGGCACCACGTCGATCGAGGCCAACGAGCATCTTTCCGGCGAGCTGACCCGGGCCGGACTGCCGCACAACGTGCTGAACGCCAAGCAGCACGCCCGCGAAGCCGAGGTGATCGCACAGGCGGGCATGCCGGGCGGCATCACCATCGCCACCAACATGGCGGGCCGTGGCACCGACATCGTGCTGGGCGGCGGCATCCAGAAGGAGGTCGACGCGATCCGCACCGACGAAGCGCTGTCCGACGCCGACAAGGACGCGCGCATCGCCGCGCTCAAGGCCGACTGGCAGCCGCGCCACGACGCCGTGCTGGCGGCCGGAGGCCTGCACATCATCGGCACCGAACGCCACGAATCGCGCCGCGTCGACAACCAGTTGCGCGGCCGTTCGGGGCGCCAGGGCGACCCCGGCTCCAGCCGCTTCTTCCTGTCGCTGGAAGACCCGCTCTTGCGCATCTTCGCCTCCGACCGCGTCGCCGCGATCATGAACCGGCTGAAGATGCCCGAGGGCGAAGCGATCGAGCATCCGTGGGTGACGCGCGCGATCGAGAATGCGCAGCGCAAGGTCGAGCAGCGCAACTTTGATATCCGCAAGCAGCTGCTCGAATACGACGACGTTTCCAACGACCAGCGCAAGGTGATCTACGAGCAGCGCAACGAATTGCTGGCGAGCGCCGACATCGGCGAGACCATCCGCGCCATGCGCGACGACGTGCTGAACGAGACCGTCAACCTGCACATTGCGCCCGGCAGCATGGACGAGCAGTGGGATGTCGCCGGACTGGAAAAGACCCTGGCTGCGCAGTTCTCGCTCGACCTGCCGCTGCAGCAGTGGCTGGACGAGGACAAGACCTTGAACGAAGAGGGCCTGCGCAAGAAGATCCTTGAGGCCGCGGACGCGGTCTACAAGGAGAAGGAAGCGCTGGTCGGCGCAGACGGCCTGCGCCAGTTCGAGCGTGCGGTGATGCTGCAAAGCATGGATACCCACTGGCGCGAGCACCTGTCGGCGCTGGATCATTTGCGTCAGGGCATCCACCTGCGGGGCTATGCGCAGAAGCAGCCGAAGCAGGAATACAAGCGCGAGGCGTTCGAGCTGTTTGCCGCCATGCTCACCGCGATCAAGGCCGAGGTCACGCAGATCACCAGCACCGTGCAGATCCGCGCGCCTGAGGACATGCAGGCCGTTGAGTTGCACGAGGAGCCGTCCAATGTGCAGTTCCAGCATGCCGGCTATGACGAGGGGCAGGACTTTGCCGAAGTCGATCAGGCCGCGGCTGCCGGTGAGGGCTACCCCAAGGTCGGGCGCAACGATCCCTGTCCGTGCGGCTCGGGCAAGAAGTACAAGCAATGCCACGGCAGGCTGAGTTAAGGAACGATCATGCCTTATTACGTTTTTCGCATGGGAATGTTCAAAGTGCTGGAAAAGCAGGGCGAGTGGGCGACCTTCAAGGAGGCCAAGGCTCACACCAACGAACTGCGCAAGACCCTCGACCCCAAGAGCGGCGACAAGTACAAGATGATCTTTGCCGAGGACGAGATTGCCGCTCAGGAAGCGCTGACGGCGGAGCGCGAACTGGATCAGCGGCTGTCCGGCGACGACTGGTAGGGATCGATTGTCTGGCAGTGGCTTGAAAGGCTGAAGGACGCGGCCGATGGCTGAGTACAACGAAGACGCTTACAAGCTGGCCCGCAAGGCCTATATCGAGCACAGTTGCCCGTTCGAGCGGGCCCTGCTGTCGCGTTGCGCGGGCTGCGACCGTTCGCGCAAGCTGAACCTCGCCGAGCGCGAAGCGATTGCCTGCGGCGACCCCGCGGTGCGCGAACACTGCCTGACTTTCTACCAGGCGCTGCACGAGAATGCGCAGTTCGCGCTGAAGATCAACCCGGATGCGCCGTGGCCGTTCGGCAAGGAAATCCGTGCCCAGTGCGGCGGCGTTCGTGGGCTGTCGACCGCACTGGACGCCGCTGCCGACGAAGCGCCCGACATCGCCGCGACTGTGCTGCGGGGCCGCGAGCGCTTCGGCGACACGGCTGACTTCCCCTACTCGGAAATCATGCGCGCCGTGGTGCATTACGAGCCGCGCAAGCGCCGTCCCTGAGCTGAAACCAGCGCATGGGCATCCGGAGCGTGCCGCGGCCACTTGGACTGCCTGTGCTTTTTGATTACACTTTCCGCGTGCATGCCCGACTTCACCGCTTCCTGCTGCTGCTGCTCATGCTGACCCTGCCGCTGCAGGCGTTTGCCTATAGTGCGATGCAGGTCTGCACGATCGTCGATCAGGGCGCGGCGGAACAGGTGGCGATGCCCGGTGAAGGCATGGCCATGGCGGGCTGCCACACGCCGGACCATCCGCATAGCTCGCCCGCACAACACGAATGCAAGTACTGCGCCGCGTGCGCACTGGCCTCGGCCCTGCCGATCGAATTGGCCGGCAGCACGCCGGTTGTGCCGCTTGCACACAGCTTCGCCTCGCAGCCTGCTGCATCGTTCAGCGGCTTCATCCCCGACGGTCCGGAACGTCCCCCTCGGCCCTCCCTCGCCTGAATTCCGCGCTGGCGACAGCGCGCAGACCGATTTCGGCGCGGCACGCCTGCCGCGCATTGCGAGGACACTATGTTGAAGCTTTTCTTACGCCATGCGGCGCCGTGGGCGTGCGCATGGCTGCTGGGTTTGCAGGCCGCGCACGCGACCGAAACCGCGGCCCCGGCGCAGACGCCGCCTGAACCTTTCCTGCACTATCAGGGCTGGCGCGACGAACCGTTGCAGGATTGGCGCAAGGCCAATGACCGCGTCCGTGAAATCGGCGGCTGGCGCAACTATCTGCGCGAAGCGCAGCAGGCCGGCGACGGTCCGGATCAGGAAGGGAGCGACCACCATGCGCACTGAGGCGATCCCCATCGATCCGACGCCTGTCGCCCTGCGTGCGCTTGCCGTCGCGGCGTTGTCTGCCGGGCTGCTGGGCGGCTGCGCGAGTTTCTCGGAGGATGGCGGTTTCGGCGCGATCCAGTCCGCTACCCAGTCGCGCATCCAGAAGGATGTCGCGTGGTCGCGCGACGAGGCCGCCCGCATGCAAGCGCAGGCGCGCATCGACGCACTGCTGGCGCAACCGCTGTCCGCGGACGCTGCGGTGCAGGTTGCGCTCCTCAACAATCCCGGCCTGCAGGCGGCCTTCAACACGCTCGGCATCGCCGAAGCCGACTGGGTCGCGGCGCGGCGCCTGCCGAATCCCGGGGTGAGCATCGGCCGGCTCACGCAAGGCTCCGAGGTGGAGTGGGATCGCGCGCTCAGTCTCGATCTGGTGCGGCTGCTTACCCTGCCGATGCGTGCCGGCATCGAACAGCGCCTATTCGAACAGACGCGGCAAAGGCTGCTGCTCGACGTGCTGCGGCTGGCGGCGGATACGCGCAAGGCCTGGATTGTCGCGGTCGCTGCCAACCAGACGGCGCAATACCAGCAGCAGGCGATGGATGCGGCCGAAGCCGGTGCGGAACTGGCGCGACGCATGGCGCAGGTGGGCAACTGGAGCAAGCTCAAGCAGGCGCGCGAGCAGGCCTTCTATGCAGACGCCGCGCTGGCAGTCGCGCGCGCCGATCAGGCAAAGCTGCAGGCGCGCGAACGGCTCACCCGGCTGCTGGGCTTGAGCAGTGCGGACGCGATGCAATTGCCGGTGCGCCTGCCCGATCTGCCGGCATCGCTGCCACCGCTGCCGGATGTCGAGCAGCGCGCGATGGGCACGCGCCTCGACCTGCAGGTGGCCCGGCTGCAGACCGAAGCGCTGGCGAAGAACCTCGGGCTCACCCGGCGCACGCGCGTCATCAACGTGCTGGAACTGGGGGCGATGAACAACGGCTTCAATGATGCCCCGCTGCAGCGCGGCTACGAGATCAGCTTCGAATTGCCGCTGTTCGACTGGGGGCAGACCCGGGTGGTTGCCGCCGAGTCGCGCTATCGCCAGGCACTCGAGCGCGCGCGCGCGACCGCGGTTAATGCGCGCTCCGAGGTGCGCGAGGCCTATGCCATGCAGCAGAGCCAGTACGCCATCGCACGCCACCTGCGCGACGAGGTGGTGCCACTGAAGCAGCGCATCTCCGAAGAAAACCAGTATCGCTACAACGGCATGCTGATCGGCGTGTTCGAGCTCTTGGCCGATGCGCGTTCGCAGATCGCTTCGGTCAACGCCGCGATCGAGGCGCAGCGCAATTTCTGGCTCGCCGACGCCGACCTGCAGATGGCGCTGGCCGGGCCGCCGGGAAAAAGCGCGGCCACCTCCATTGCAGCCGCCCCGGCCGAGTCGGCAGCGGGCCACTGATAAGGATCCCCATGACTTCAAGACGTGATTTTTTCAAGCTCGGCGGCGCACTCGCCGCCGCGAGTGTCAGCCCGGTGGCGATGGCGACAATCCCCGAGATTGTCAGCATGGACACGCCGGACACCCAGCCGCCGCTGCTGCCGCCCACCGGCCGCCCCTACAATCCGGTGGTGACGCTAAACGGCTGGACGTTGCCGTGGCGCATGAGGGACGGGGCGAAGGAGTTCCACCTCGTGGCCGAGCCGGTGGTGCGCGAAATCGCCCCCGGCATGAAGGCCCACCTGTGGGGCTACAACGGCCAGAGCCCCGGCCCTACCATAGAAGTGGTCGAAGGCGACCGGGTGCGCATCTATGTCACCAACCGCCTGCCCGAGCACACCACCATCCACTGGCACGGCCAGCGCCTGCCCAACGGCATGGACGGCGTCGGCGGCCTGACCCAGCCGCAGATCAAGCCGGGGCAGACCTATGTCTACGAGTTCGTTGCGCGCCGCCCCGGCACCTTCATGTATCACCCGCATGCCGACGAGATGACGCAGATGGCGATGGGCATGATGGGCTTCTGGGTGACGCATCCGAAGGGCGGGCATCCGGCGATCGCACCGGTCGACCGCGATTTCTGCTTCCTCATCAACGCCTACGACATCGACCCCGGCAGCGCCACGCCCTCGGTCAACACCATGCTCGACTTCAACCTGTGGACCTGGAACAGCCGCGCCTTTCCGGGCATCGACAGCCTCAACGTGCGGCTGGGCGACCGGGTGCGCATCCGCATGGGCAACCTCACCATGACCAACCACCCGATGCACCTGCACGGCGTCGAATTCGAGGTGACCGGCACCGATGGCGGTCCGGTGCCGAAGTCCGCGCGCTGGCCGGAGGTGACCACCGATATCGCGGTCGGCCAGATGCGCCAGATCGAGTTGATCGCCAACGAGGAGGGCGACTGGGCCTTCCATTGCCACAAGAGCCACCACACCATGAACGCGATGGGCCACGCGGTGCCGACGATGATTGGCGTCGACTACAGCGGCCTGGCGGGCAGGATCAGCAAGCTCATCCCCGACTACATGGCGATGGGCGAGCGCGGCATGGCCGACATGGCGGAAATGGAAATGCCGCTGCCCGACAACACCCTGCCGATGATGACCGGCCGGGGCCCTTTCGGCTCGGTCGAGATGGGGGGCATGTTCAGCATGCTGAAGGTGAGGCGCGAGCAGAAGCGCGGCGATTTTTCCGACCCCGGCTGGTATCGGCAGCCGCCCGGTACGGCGGCGCGCGAGGTCGCCGCCGCGCCCGGCGAGCCGCTGCGCGCGCCGCAGAGCACCGGTCCCCATGATGCAAAAAATGAAATTGAAGTGAATGTTCGCAAACCCACCGGCCATGCCGGTCATTGAATGAAAGGAAAAGAATGAAATCCGCACTGCTATTGACAGCCTTGCTGAGTGCCCCGCTGACGGCGGCCTACGCCGACGGTGGCAGCATGCCCATGCAGATGCCCGGGGGGGGCATGCCCATGCAGGCGGCGCGCGGGCATGATATGGCCATGCCCATGGCCGAGGGCGTGGTGCGCAGGATCGACCTGGACAACGGCAAGATCACCCTCAAGCACGGCCCGATTGCGAGCATCGACATGCCGCCGATGACGATGGTCTACCGGGTCCAGAGTGCGTCGCTCCTGGAGGGCCTCAAGGTGGGCGACCGGGTGCGTTTCGATGTCGAGGATCGCGACGGCGTCGACACGGTCACCCGCATCGAGCGCCAGCCCTGAGCAAGGCAGAGGCCGCTTCACCTGCCTAAACTGCGCTTAGGCATCGAACAGGAGCATGTTGGTTGCTTGCCGCGGTGCCGCTTGGGGGCGGCGCTCGCGGATCATTCAGAACCCCCTGTCAGGAGATTGCAATGAAACACCTTTCCACACTGGCCTGCGCACTTTGCATCGGTCTCGCGGTCAATGCCCATGCTGCCGAGAAGGCCCGGCAGCAGACAACCCAGCAGATTCAGACGGAGGCGCAGGAACGCGAGCGCGTGTATGGCTATGAACTGATGACGCCGCAGGAGCGCCTCGAGTACCAGAACCGCATGCGCGCCGCGAAAACCGTGCAGGAGCGCGAAGCCATCCAGCAGCAACACCATCGAGAGATGCAGGAACGCGCCCGGATACAGGGCAAGACCTTGCCCGACATGCCGCCTGCGGGCATGGGACCCGGACCGGGCATGGGGCCGGGGATGGGGCCGGGGATGATGGGGCCGGGCGGTTACCGCCGCTGATTGACCGCGCCGCTATGCCGCTTGAAAACGCAGCGTGGCGGCGAATCCATGGCCCCCATCTGCGCGCGGCAGTCCATCACCCAGTTCAAGCTGCGCATGAGAAAGCGCAGCAATGCGCGCGACGATGGACAGGCCGAGGCCGCAGCCTTCGCCCTCGACCTCCCCGCGCACAAAGCGGGCGCTGAGTTGTGCGCGCAATTCGGGCGCCACGCCAGGCCCATCGTCCGCCACGCTGAGGGCACAGGCTGATCCGTCGCGGGCCAGGCGCACCTCGATACGCGCGCCGTCCCCGGCATAGCGCACGGCGTTGTCGACGAGGTTGCGCACCGCGACCTGCAACCACCCCGCAGTGACGGCAATCCTGCAACCCGGCGCCGCATCGACCATCAGGCTCTGCCCCTGGCGCTGTGCCTGCGGCAGCAGTTCTTCGCACACCGTGGCCACGAGCCCGGCAGGGTTCAGCGGCTGGAGCATGTTGCCCTGCGTGGCGGGGTCGACGCGCGCCAGCGTCAGCAGTTGCTCGACCAGATGCGTCATGCGGTCCACCCCCGCGATCACCTGCGCCAGCGCGTGCTGCTGCTTGTCGGGCGTCCGCGCGCGCAGCGCGACCTGCGCCTGCACCTTCAATGCGGCCAGCGGGGTGCGCAGCTCGTGTGCCGCATCTGCGCTGAAGCGGCGCTCGTTTTCAAACGCCTCGGTGACGCGCCGGATCAGCGAATTCAGTGCGGTGCGCAGCGGGGCGATCTCGTCCGGCAGGGCGGGCGATTCATCGAGCGGCGCCAGAGCCTGCGGGTCCAGCGCCCCGACCTGCCGGGCCACGGCATCCACCGGGCGCAGGTTGCGGCCGACCCCCCACCAGACCGCCAGCGCCATCAGCGGCAGCGCCAGTGCGGCGGGGAGCAGCAACGACTTGCCGATTTCGCGCGCCAGATTTTCGCGGGCGGCATGCGCCTGCCCCACCACCACCTTATATTCGTCATCGGTGTCCTGTGCCGCATAAAACCGCCAGCGTTCCCCCTGGTAGAGATGCTCGCTGAATCCCGGCGCAATCCCGGGTTCAAATCCGCTGTGGCCCGCAGAGGTCACCAGACGCTGCATCTGCCCGTCCTTGCCGTGCCACACTTCGAATGCGATCGGCACCGGGTGGCGCCTGGCATGATCGTCCAGTTCTTCCACGACGTGCTCAACCCCGCCGCCCGCCACGATTGCCAGCAGCGTATCGGCCACCTGGGTCAGTTGGGCGTCGAGCAGTTCGTCGGCTTCGTGGTGCGCGCGCTGATACACCACCAGCGCCGACAGCAGCCAGATCGTCGCCACCGAGCCGGTCAGCAGCCACACCAGCCGCCGGCGCAGGGAATACGGGCGGCTCATGACGTGGGACCTGCCGATACCATGTAGCCGACGCCGCGCACGGTGCGGATCAGGTCGTTGCCGAGCTTGCGTCGCAGATGGTGGATGTGGACTTCGAGCGCGTTGCTGTCGACCGCGTCGTTCCAGGTGTAGAGCTGTTCTTCCAGCGCGCGCCGGGTCAGCACGCGGTCGGTGTTTTCGAGCAGCAGGTGCAGCAGGTCGAATTCGCGCGGGGTCAGTTCGACCGCCTGGCCGGCGCGCGTCACGGTGCGTGCCGCCGGGTTGAGCTCGATCTCGCCCACGGCGAGTATCGGCTCCGGACGGCCATGGGCGCGCCACACCAGCGCGCGCAGGCGGGCGGCGATCTCGTCGAGGTCGAACGGCTTCAGTACATAATCGTCGGCGCCCAGATCGAGTCCGCGCACCTTGTCTTCCAGCTGGTCGCGCGCGGTCAGGATCAGCACCGGCGTGGCGTCATGGCGCCCGCGCAGCCATTGCAGCACCGACAGTCCGTCGCGTTTGGGCAGTCCGAGGTCGAGCACCACGGCCGCGAACGATTCGGTGGACAGGGCCGCCACCGCGGCTTCGCCATCGCGCAGCCAGTCGACAGCATAGCCTGCCTGGCTCAGCCCCGCCTGCAGGCCGTCGCCCAGCATGCGGTCGTCTTCCACCAACAGTATGCGCATCGCTCTGGTTTCATCCTCGGCAAATCATTTCGGAATCCGGACCGTGTCCTCGTCGAACACGCCCTGCTCGGCCTGCCGGTGACATGCGGCACAGTTGGCGGCGGACCCCACCGCCTTGCGCGACCACACCGACTGCGACACCTCGTCGTGCTTGCGCACGAACCAGCGGGTTTCGGTGATGCGCAGCGGCGCCTCGTTGGCGCCCATGCGTTGCATCACCCTGCGGCCCATCGAACTGGTGCCGGCGTCGGCGGCGTTGGCCTCCAGGAATCGCAGGATATCAGCCTGCGTTGCCGGATCAAGGCTGGCGTTCTCGCCAAAGTGCTGGTCGAGCCCGTTCATCAGGCGCTGCCACGACGCCTTCGGCAGAAAGGCCGGCGCATAGGCGATATGGCAGCTGGCACATTCCTGTTGCCACGCCTTGTTCGTCAGCCGCGGCAGGACATTGCCGCCGCCGTCGCCGTGAGCCTCGCCCGACGGCAGCGAAAATGCCAGCATGCTGACCACGCCGACCGCCGCGACGACCCCGATTCCACGCAATAGAAAATTCATGGTGTGCTCCTTATTTGGCCTGGCTCAGCCAGGCGATGAAATCGCCCTTCTCCTGCGCGTTGCATTCGCGTTGCAGCACATCCTGGCAGTTGCGCCGAAACCATTTCTCGACCTTGGCGGCATCGGTGAAGCGCTGCGGATTGGCCGTTGGTGCCAGCGGCTCGATGCGCTTGCCGACGCGGGTACGCCCGGCCTGGGTCGGGTTGGCGGTATGGCAGGCGGCGCAGCTCACCGCCGCGCCATTGCGGCCCGGGTGTTCGGTGCGATACAGCGCCGCGCCGCGGGCGGCGGACAGTGCCGCGACCGGCACGCCTGCCTGCTGCGCATAGTGCGCCATCAGGCTGGCAGGCGAATCGGCGGCGCCCGCCACCGCGGCCGCCATTCCCAGCAGCGCCATGCCGCTGCAGACGAGATGCTTAATCACGCTGCACCCCGCTTTCTACCGTGTGATACTGCTTGCCGGTGACCATGCTTTGCGCCACGCGTTCGCCGCGCAGATGGTGGAACACCAGCGCCGCCAGATGCAGGCCGATAAAGCCGAGCATCAGGCCATAGCCGAATTCGTGCGGCTCGCCCAGCACGTCTTCGAGCCACTCGGCATTGCCCAGCCAGCCGGCGAGCGGGCCGGCCTGAAACTCGCTCGCCGCCAGCCCGAGGCCGGTGACGATCATCAGGACCATCACGCCGTAGGCGAACAGATAGCCCAGGCTGGCGATCGGATCGTGGCCGGCGCGGTGCGTCTTGGGCAGGCGCAGGGTCTTGAGGCTGTTCTTCCACACGGCGGGATGCCACAGATCGCGCCAGCGTGCGCTGGCCGGACCCACCAGCGCCCACAGCAGGCGGGTCAGCACGCTCGCCGTCAGGGCATAGCCGCTGAGAATGTGCAGATTCCAGAAGGTCTTTTCATAAGGTCCGTGCTCGAACCAGTCGGCCAGCTGGCTGGTCGCGATCAGCGCTACGATCGCCAGCGCGATGACCCAGTGCAGCGTGCGCAGCAGGGGGTCGAACACGCGATGGGCGTGGGTGAGTGATTGGGTCATGCTGCTCTCCTTGAACGAGGGATGGAGCGGACTCTACGTGTGCTAGCTTAGGAATAGCTTAAGACGACGATCCAGGTGGGGGATTTCTCGGCGGTGCCGCTGCAGGCTGGCTTGGCGAAGCATCGCCCCCGATACTTAATGTGGGCTTAAGAATCGATCGCCACTATGCGCGCCGACAAGTACCTATTTGATGGAGATCAAGCGTGATCACTCGACTTCTTGTATTGGCGCTGTTCAGCGCCGCCCCCGCTCTTGCGGCCGACGTCCTGCCGCTGAGCGCTGCCCAGAAGAAAAATCTCGGCATCGCCAGCGTGGCCGTAGCGACGCAAGACACCAGCCCGGCGCTGACCTATCCGGCGCGGGTGACGCTGCCGCCCGCCAGTGTGCGGGTGATCGCCGCGGCCGGCGCTGGTCTGGTCACGCAGGTTCATGTACAGGCGGGCGACACGGTCAAGCGCGGCGCCGCGCTGCTGAGTCTGTCGATGCCGGGCCTGGCCGAAGCGCAAAACGCCCTGACCCAGGCGCGGCTGCGCTCCCAGCTGGCCGCCAGCAATTTGGCGCGCGATGAGAAACTGTTCAGCGAAGGCCTGATTGCCGAGTCGCGCCTGCGTGCCACCCAGTCCGAAGCCCGCTCGGCCCAGGCCAGCCTGACCGCCGCGCAGACCGCGCTGACGATGCTGGGGACCGGCAAGGTCGCCGGCAGCAGCATCACGCTGACCGCGCCGATTGCCGGCGTGGTGACCGAAAGCGTGGCCGGGCCGGGGCAGCGTGTTGATGCCGGCATGGTGCTGATGAAGGTGGCGGACCTGTCGAAGCTGGCGCTGGAAATCCCGCTGTCGACGACGCAGGCGCGCCAGGTGGCGGTCGGGCAATCGGTCAAGGTGGCCGACAGCGAGGCCAGCGGCCGCATCACCGCGCTGATGCCGCAACTCGATGCGTCGCAAAGCGTGCTGGCGCGCGCCAGCCTGAGCGATCCGCAGGGCCTGCTGCGGCCGGGCCAGTCGGTGCAGGCCGCCCTGTCGGGCACCGTCTCCGCCCGGAGGCTGACGGTCCCGGCCAGCGCGCTGGTGTGGAAGATCAACGTTCCCTACGTGTTCGTCGAGACCGCGCAAGGCTTCACGCCGACGCGGGTGCAGGTAATTCGGCAGAACGCCAGCGAAGCGGAGGTGAGCGGCCTGACTGCGGGCAGCCGGGTGGCGGTCAAGGGCGTGGCAGCGCTGAAGTCGCAGTGGCTGGGAGAGTAAGTGATGCTGAATACCCTGATCGAAACCGCGCTCGCGCGCCGCTGGTTCGTGCTCGTGCTGGCGCTGGTGCTGGCGGGGCTGGGCGTGCGCGCGTTCCAACTGCTGCCGATCGACGCCTTCCCCGACGTGTCGACCACGCAGGTGAAGCTGATCCTCAAGGCTCCGGGGATGACGCCGGAAGAAGTGGAGGCGCGCATCACGCAGCCGGTCGAGACCGAGCTGCTCGGCATTCCGAAGCAGACCATCCTGCGCAGCCAGTCGAAGAATGCGCTGGCCGACATCACCGTCGACTTCGCTGAAGGCACCGACATCTATTGGGCACGCCAGCAGGTGGCAGAGCGTTTTGCTAACGTCAAGGGCGATCTGCCCGGCAACGTCTCGGGCGGACTGGCGCCGATCTCCACGCCGCTGTCCGAGCTGTTCATGTTCACCGTCGAAGGACCGCAGTCGCTGGCGGAGAAACGCGCGCTGCTCGACTGGGTCATCCGTCCGCAGCTGCGTGCCTTGCCCGGCGTCGCCGACGTCAACACGCTGGGCGGCCGCGTCACCACCTTCGCCGTCAGCCCCGATCCGGTTGCACTGGCCGCGCGCGGGGTGACGCTGGCCGAATTGCGCACCGCGCTGGAAACCAATACCCGCAACGACGGCGCCGGGCGCGTCAACGAAGGCGAGGAAACCTGGGTGGTGCGGGTCAACGGCGGCGTCGCCTCGCTGGATGACCTGCGCCATATCGGCGTCAAGAACGTCGGCGGCGTGGTGGTCACCGTCGGCGACGTGGCGCGCGTGTCGATGGGTGCGCTGACGCGCTCCGGCGCGGTGACGCAGAACGGCCAGGGCGAGGCGGTGGAAGGCCTGGTGATCGGGCTGAAGGGCGTCAATGCCGGCGAGCTCATCAAGAACGTCAAGAGCAAGATCGCCGAGATTCAGGCGACCCTGCCCAAGGGCGTGATGATTTCGCCGTTCTACGACCGCGCACAGCTGGTTGATCGCGCCGTCGGCACTGTCAGCAAGGCCCTGCTGGAAGCGGCCGTGCTGGTGGTGGTCCTGCTGCTGCTGTTCCTCGGCAACCTGCGTGCGGCGATCGTGGTGGCGATGATCCTGCCGCTGTCGGTGCTGGCCACCTTCGTGCTGATGCGCCAGTTCGGGCTGTCGGCCAACCTGATGAGCCTGGGTGGACTGGCGATCGCGATCGGCTTGCTGGTCGACGCCGCCGTGGTGGTGGTGGAAAACATCGTCGCGCATCTGGCGCACGACCCCGAGAACACCGAGGAAAAGCCGCTGCAGCGCGTGCTGTGGGCGGTGCAGGAAGTTGCAAGCCCGGTGTCGTCCGGCATCGTCATCATCGCCATCGTGTTCCTGCCGCTGCTGACCCTGCAGGGACTGGAGGGCAAGCTGTTTGCGCCGGTGGCGCTGACCATCGTATTCGCGCTGGCGGCGTCGCTGCTGCTGGCGCTCACCGTGATCCCGGTGATGGCCTCGCTGCTGCTGAAGCAGGCTGCGCACGAAGATCCGTGGCTGCTGCGCCGCGCTCGCGCCCTCTACACGCCGCTGCTCGATGCGGCGCTGAAGCGGCCGAAAATTGTCTATGTCTCGGCCGGCGCGCTGATGCTGGCGGCGGCAGCCATCTATCCGCTGATCGGCAAGGCCTTCATGCCGGTGATGGACGAGGGCGACGTGCTGGTGCAGTTGGTCAAGCTGCCGTCGATCAGCCTGGAACAGGCGATTGCGCAGGATACGCGGGTGCAGCAGGCGCTGCTGAAGAACGTGCCGGAAATCCGCCGCATCGTCGCGCGTGCGGGCGCCGACGAACTGGGTCTCGATCCGATGGGGCTCAACGATACCGATTCCTTCCTGGTGCTGAAGCCGATGGCCGAATGGCGCAAGCCCGACAAGGAATGGCTGATCGGTGAAATCCGCAAGGTGGTCGAGGGGTTCCCGGGCATTGCCTACAGCTTCACCCAGCCGATCGACATGCGGGTATCCGAGATGCTCACCGGGTCGCGCGGCGACGTCGCGATCAAGATTTTCGGCCCCGACCTCGCCACACTCAACCGCCTGGCGGGCGAGATCTTCAGCACGGTCGAAAAAGTCCCCGGTGCCTCCGACGTCTACACCCAGCAGAACGAAGGCGTGCAGTATCTGCAGGCGGAAATCGACCGCAACGCCGCCGCCCGTTTCGGCCTCAGCGCGGACGACATCGCGGCCCTGTTGAGAACGCAACTCGAGGGTGAAGTGATCGGGGTGATCCAGCAGCAGGGGCGGCGCATCCCGCTGCAACTGCGCGGCCCCGCCAGCTTGCGCGAATCGCCCGAAGCCCTGCAGGCGATTCGCCTGGCTCTGCCGGACGGCCGCGAGATCAGCCTCGACCAGGTGGCCAAGCTCAAGCGGACCAACGGCCCGGTGGCGGTGAAACGCGAAAACGCGACGCGCTTCACGGTAGTGCAGGCCAACGTTTCCGGCCGCGATCTGGTCGGCTTCGTCACCGACGCCAAGGCGGCCGTCGCCGCCAAGGTCAAGCTGCCCCCGGGCTATCGCCTGGCATGGGGCGGCCAGTTCGAAAACCAGCAGCGAGCCGCGCAACGCCTGATGATCGTGGTGCCGGTGGCATTGCTGCTGATCGGCTTCCTGCTCTACGTCACCTTCGGCGACGTGCGCCAGGCAGTGCTGGTGATGATGAACGTGCCCCTGGCATTGATCGGCGGCATCTTCGCGCTGGCGGTCTCGGGCGAGTATCTGTCGGTACCCGCCTCGGTCGGTTTCATCGCGCTCCTGGGCATCGCCGTGCTGAACGGCGTGGTGCTGGTCAGCCACTTCAACCAGTTGCGCGCGCAGGGCCTGAAGGGCGATGCCGTCGTGCGCGACGGTGCACTGCGCCGTTTGCGTCCGGTCCTGATGACCGCAAGCATTGCCGCCTTCGGCCTGGTGCCGCTGCTGTTCGCGACCGGACCCGGTTCGGAAATCCAGCGGCCACTCGCCATCGTCGTGATCGGCGGCCTGGTCAGCGCTACGTTGCTGACGCTGGTGATGCTGCCGCTGTTGTACCGCCAATTCATCCTGAAAGGAGCGCACGCATGAATGCCGTGCCCACACTGAGTCTGGCGCTGGCGCTGGCGTTCGCCGCGCCGGTTTTCTCCGCGGCGGCGCGCGCCGATTATTTGCCCGACCCTGCCGCGGCCGAAGCCGCCCTGCAGGCCTCGCCCATGGTGGCGCAGGCACGCGGCGATCTGGCGGCCCAGACGCTGCGGAGCGAGAGCCTGCAGCGCGGGCGTGAAGAGTGGACCCTGGGCGCGGATGCGCTGCAACGCCGCATCGATTCGCCGCAGGGCCGTTTCGCCGAATGGGGCGTTGCGCTGTCGCGCCCGTTGCGCCTGCCGGCACGGGCCGAAGCCGACCGTGCCCTGGCCGGCGCACTCACCGCCCATGCCGAAGCCAGTCTCGGCGAGGCGATGCACGAAAGCGGCCGGCAACTGCTCGCCTTGTGGTTCGACTGGCTGAATCAGGCTGGACAGACCCGGCTGTGGCAGGCGCAGGTCGCCCTGGCAGAACAGCAGCTTGACAGCGTGAATGAGCGCATTCGCCTGGGCGAGGCGCCGCGTTCCGAACGCGTCAATGCCGAAGCCGCGCTGGCGCAGGTGCGCCTGCAGCAGCAGCAGGCGGCCACGCGCGAGCGGCAGGCGCGCAGCAGGCTCGTGGCGCAGTATCCAGGCCTGCCGGTGACGGCGGACGAGACCCTGCCGCCGCCGACGCCGCCGTCAGGCACGGCGGACGACTATGTCAGCGCCGTGCTCGCGCACAATCACGAGCTGTTCCGCGCGCGCCGGCAGGCCGAGGTGCTGCGGGCCGAGGCACGGCAACTTGCGAGCCGCCGCAGCGTCGACCCCAACGTCGGCGTGTTCTACAAAAGTGAAATGGGCGGCAACGAACATCTGCTGGGATTGAGCGTCGGACTGACGCTGCCGGGCGGGGCACGGCGTACCGACCAGCAGGCCGCCGAGCAGCTCAGTGCCACCGCAGAGGACGCGGCCATCCGCTTGGAGCAGCGGCTGCGCCAGGAGGCGCGCGCGGACTTCGAGACGACGCTTGCCCAGGTGACCAACTGGCAGCAGGCCGACCGTGCCGCGCAAGCGCTGGCAGAGGGCGCGCGCCTGGCGGCGCGCGCCTACAGTCTGGGGGAGGGCAGTCTGGATCAGGTGCTGCTCAATCGCCGACTGGCGCTGGAAGGCCAGCTGACCGCACAGCAGGCGCAGTTTGCCGCCCTGGCGGCGAACGCCCGCTTGAAGCTGGACGCGCATCAACTGTGGCCGCTCGATGTGGATGCGGACAGCGCGCACGCGCATCCGTAAACCTGGGCGTCAGCGCCAGCGCCCCAAGGGAATGATCGCGGGCGCAACCACCGCCACGCTCAGTGCGCAGTGGGGCCGGGCGTTGTCGGTGTCGTGACTGATGCGACCGGCTTCGGGTCGGTCGCGGTGGCTGAGGGCAGGCTCAGGCGCCGGGCTTCCTCCTGCATCGCGGTGATCTGCTCGGGCTTCAGCTGCCATACCAGGCTGTCGCGCTCCTTAGCGGCGGCTTCCACGCCCTGCGCGGCGGCGAGGTTGTACCACAGGTAGGCGCGTGCCTTGTCGACCGTGGTGCCGGTTCCGTAGCGATAGAGTTCACCCAGGCTGTACTGGGCCAGGGCGTAGCCCTGCTGCGCGGGTCTCTCGATCCAGCTGAAGGCGGCGCGGTAATCCTGTACGACGCCGCGCCCCTTGAGCAGCGCGAGACCGTACTGGTATTGCGCTTCGGCCAGTCCCTTCTGGGCGGCCAGGGCAAACCACTTCGCGGCTTCCTTGTCGTTCTGGATCACGCCATCGCCCGCTGCGTAGCGCATGCCCAGTTGCAGTTGCGCAGCGGCATCGCCTCGCTCGGCGCGGGCCCGGGGCAGGCTGATGGGCTCCTGCGCAACGGGCTGGGAATCGAGCGGGTCGAGCACGAACCAAGCGGTGACGCCGATCAAGGCGCCCACGCCCGCTAGCAGCAACAACGGTTTCAGCGGGTTGAACGTCCAGAAGCGGTGGCGGCAGTCGCGGCAGCGCAGCGGCGTGTGCAGCAGCAGGTGGCGTATGCCGTCATGCGCGTGCAGCGAACCGCTGCGTATCTTGCCGCTACCACACTGGGGACAGACGCGTGGCATGGCAGGCCTCAACGCACTTGTGCGGCGAGATAATCGACCGCTGCGCGAACGTCGGCATCCGCCAGTGCCGGGTTGCCGCCCCGGGCCGGCATGGCATATTTGCCGCGCAGGGCCGAGGCATAGAGGGTGTCCATGCCCTGCGCAAGACGTGGGTTCCAGTCACCGGAATCGCCGATTTTCGGTGCGCCCGTTACGCCCCTGTCATGACAGAAAGCGCAGTTCTGGCGATAGACTTGCTGGCCGTGTGCGATACCGGGTGGCGCCGTCGCGGTTCCGGGCGCGCTCGCCAGTGTGGCTGCCGCCGGCGCCGGAGGAAATTCGGCGGTCAGGACCGCCGCCGGCGCAGCGTGTGCCTTCGGCGCATCTTCAGGCTTGTCGCAGGCAACCAGCGACGCGGTCGACCATGCAATCACAAGAGAAGCGTACTTCAACCGTATCCCCTTCTGCGCGTCTGCAAGCCTGCTGAGGCGCCGCTGCGGATGCCGCGGCGCGGGCCGGCCGGTCTTATTTCTGGGCGCTGGCTGGCGCCGGTGCCGCAGCGGCCGCCGGTGCCGCAGCGGGCGCTTCGGGTGCCTTGAACTTGGCGCCAGCCGCATCGGCCATGTAGGCGACCGCGCGGGCCACTTCGGTGTCCGACAGGTCGCTGTCGCCGCCGCGCGGGGGCATCTGGCGGATACCCCCGAGGGCATGCTTGATCAGGGTCTCGTAGCCCTGGCTGATACGCGGACCCCAGTCGCCCTTGTTGCCG
>JBLMYH010000022.1:0-10995 GCA_050258175.1 Hyphomicrobiaceae bacterium | reverse complement strand
CCGCCC
Source organism: Hyphomicrobiaceae bacterium (assembly GCA_050258175.1). Classification (GTDB taxonomy): domain Bacteria; phylum Pseudomonadota; class Gammaproteobacteria; order Burkholderiales; family Thiobacillaceae; genus Thiobacillus. The sequence continues at coordinate 10,989 of JBLMYH010000022.1, read as the reverse complement.
ATTTTGGCGGCCACGGTGATTTCCTTGATAAGCTTGGTGAAGATCTTGCCGCGCTTGGCATCCTGGCGACCCTTGCGGTGCTGGATGTTGGCCCATTTCGAATGTCCTGCCATGTCGATTCCAACGCAAAAATAATGCGCGATTTTAGCACCCCGGCCTCGCCCCTCCGCCTCGGCGTCGACCTTGGCGGCACCAAAATCGAACTGATCGCGCTCGACACCGGCGGCGGCGAACTCCTGCGCCGGCGCGTGCCCACCCCGCAGAACGACTACCTGGCCACGGTAGCGGCCGTCGCCGCGCTGGTGCACCAGGCCGAATTCGAGCTGGGCCGGGGCGGCAGCCTCGGCATCGGCACCCCCGGCGCGATCTCGCCCGCCAGCGGGCTGATGAAGAACTGCAACTCGACCTGTCTCAACGGCCAGCCGTTGCAGCAGGACCTCGAACGCGCGCTGAACCGCGAGGTCCGGCTCGCCAACGACGCCAACTGCTTCGCGCTGTCGGAAGCCATCGACGGCGCCGCGGCCGGGGCGGACAGCGTGTTCGGCGTGATCCTCGGCACCGGCGTCGGCGGCGGCGTGGTGGTGCGCGGCCACGCGCTCGGCGGCGCCAATGCGATCGCCGGCGAATGGGGGCACTCGCCGCTGCCCTACTTCCAGTTCGCCGAGGCCCAGGCCGACCGCCACAGCACCGGGCGGCACCCCGCCACCGGCGAAGCAATCCTGCATCCGTGGCCAAGCCCGCGCGAACTCGACGCCGCGCCAGCCTGCTATTGCGGCAAGAAGGGCTGCATCGAAACCTGGCTTTCCGGGCCCGCGCTGGCGTCCGACCACATACGTTATGGCGGCGAAGAACTGCCGGCGCACGAAATCGTGCAGCTGGCCAATGCCGGATACGCCCCCTGCAGCGCCACGCTCGCGCGCTACGAGGAGCGCCTGGCGCGCGCACTCGCCGGGGTGATCAACCTGATCGATCCCGACGTCATCGTTCTCGGCGGCGGACTCTCCAACGTCGCCCGCCTGTACGACACCGTTCCGCGGCTATGGCCGCGCTACGTGTTTTCCGACCGTGTCGACACCAAGCTGGTGCCACCGCAGTACGGCGACTCCAGCGGCGTGCGCGGCGCGGCGTGGCTGTGGGACGCCTAGTTGCGCCGCTGCGGGCGATCAGTGGAGCTTGATGCGCGCCCGCGTCGGCGTGCTGATGAAATGGGCATAGGTGGTGAGCGAGGTCTTGAACCAGCCGTGCAGCGCGATCTCGTGCATCTTGTGCAGCGACCAGTACACCAGCCGCGCCATCACGCCTTCGATCATGATGCTGCCGCCAGTGAGCGCGCCCATCAGATTGCCGACCGTCGAGAAACGGCCCAGCGCGACCAGCGAGCCGTAATCGCGATAGACATACTCAGGCAGGGATTTGCCGTGCAAGCGGCGGCAAATCGACTTCACCAGCATCGAGGCCTGCTGGTGCGCGGCCTGCGCGCGGGGCGGCACGAAGCCACTGCCGTCCGGCATCGGGCAGGCGGCGCAGTCGCCGAACGCGAAAATGTTGTCGTCGCGCGTGGTCTGCAGCGTCGGGCGCACCATCAGCTGGTTGATGCGGTTGGTTTCGAGTCCGTCGATATCCTTGAGGAAGTCCGGCGCCTTGATGCCGGCTGACCATACCATCATGCTGGCCGGAATGTATTTGCCCTCGGCGGTCAGCATGCCGTCGTGGCGCACTTCGACGATCCGCTCGCGGGTATGCATTTCCACCCCCAATTCCGCGAGACGGCTGGCGGCCGCGGCCGACAGGCGCGGCGGCAGCCCTGGCAGGATGCGGTCCGAGGCCTCGACGAGCAGCAGCTTCAGGCTCTTCTCCGGCTCGATGTGATCCATCCCGTAGGACGACAGCTCGCGTGTGGTGTCGTGCAGCTCGGCCGCGAGTTCGACACCGGTGGCGCCAGCGCCGACGATGCCGACGGTGAGCTGGCCCGGAACGACCGCCTCGTTCTGGGTATTGGCGCGCAGGCAGGCGTTGATGTGGCGGCGGTGAAATTCGCGCGCCTGCTCCGGGGTGTCGAGCATGATGCAATGCTCCTTCACCCCCGGCACGCCGAAGTCGTTGCCGACCGAGCCGACCGCGATGATCAGCGTGTCGTAATGAAACGTGCGGCGCGGAATGATCTCGATGCCGTTCTCATCCAGCGTCGGCGCGACGCTGACTTCCTGGCGTGTGCGATCGAGGCCGTCCATGCGGCCGAGGCGGAACGTGTAATGGTGCCAGTACCCCTGCGCCAGGTATTCCAGCCGCTCGGCATACGAGTCGAGGCTGCCCGCGGCAACCTCGTATAGCAAAGGCTTCCACAGATGCGAGGGCGACGCGTCGATCAGCGTGATATTCGCGCGCTTCCTTTTACCGAGCTTGTCGCCGAGCCGGGTCGCCAGTTCCAGCCCCCCAGCCCCTCCTCCCACGATGACGATGTCATGCACCTGCTGTTCGACTGCCACACACTTCCCCCTGTTTTCGTAATACCGCGATGATACAGCGAACATTAGTGGTTGCTTCTATATGCGCGTTGCCATCGAACTCGCTAGAATCCTTGCATCAACGATCCAGGAACAGTCATGACCGAACCGCTGCTCATCGCCCGGAACGACGCCACCGACCTCCTTCTGCTGCCGCAGATGGCCAACCGGCACGGCCTGATCACCGGGGCCACGGGCACCGGCAAGACCGTGACCCTGCAGACGCTGGCCGAGCATTTCTCCAGTATCGGCGTGCCGTGCTTCATGTCCGACGTCAAAGGCGACCTCTCCGGGGTGTCGCAGCCCGGTGGTGGCAATTCCAAGGTGGCCGAACGGGTCGAGTCGCTCAAACTTGAAGGCTTTGCCTACCAGGGCTATCCGGTAACCCTGTGGGACCCGTTCGGGGAGGCCGGCCATCCGGTGCGCGCCACGGTGTCCGACATGGGCCCATTGCTGCTGGGGCGCATGTTGGATCTGAACGACACCCAGAGTGGCGTCCTCAATCTGGTGTTCAAGGTGGCCGACGACAACGGCCTGTTGCTGCTCGACCTGAAGGATCTGCGCGCGATGCTCGCCTTCGTCGGCGAGAACGCCAAGCGCTTCACCACCGAATACGGCAATGTCTCCTCCGCCTCCATTGGTGCCATCCAGCGCGGCCTGCTGGCATTGGAGTCGCAGGGCGGCGAGCAGGTCTTCGGCGAGCCGATGCTGAACATCGCCGACCTGATCCAGACCGATCGCGGACGTGGCGTCATCAACATCCTGTCGGCCGACCAGCTGATGCGGTCGCCCAAGCTGTACGCCACGCTGCTGCTGTGGCTGCTGTCCGAACTGTATGAGAACCTGCCGGAAGCCGGCGACCTCGACAAGCCCAAGCTGGTGTTCTTTTTCGACGAGGCGCACCTGCTGTTCACCGATGCGCCCGACGCGCTGGTGGAAAAGATCGAGCAGGTGGTGCGGCTGATCCGTTCCAAGGGCGTCGGCGTTTATTTCGTCACGCAGAACCCGGCCGACGTGCCCGACAAGGTGCTGTCGCAACTCGGCAACCGCGTGCAGCATGCGCTGCGCGCGTTCTCGCCGCGCGACCAGAAAGCGGTCAAGGCCGCGGCCGAAACCATGCGCGACAACCCGGCGCTGGACGAAGCCGGCGCCATCACCGAACTCGGCGTCGGCGAGGCGCTGGTGTCCTTCCTCGACGCCAAGGGCCGGCCCGGCGTGGTCGAGCGCGCCTTCATCGTGCCGCCGCAGGGGCAGCTCGGACCGATTACCGATGCCCAGCGCAAGCAGTTGATGCAGACCTCGCTGGTCGCCGGTGTCTACGACAAGGCCGTCGATCGCGAGTCCGCCTACGAGACGCTGAAGGCACGCGCGGAACAGTCAGCGCAGGCAGCCCAGCGAGCCGGAACCTCAGCGCGGTCCCCAGCAGGTGGTGGGCCAGGCAGTGTACTGGGGGACATCCTGACCGGAGGCGGTCGCCGTGAAAGCGCTGCCGAAGCGCTTGCCAAATCCGCAGCCCGCGCCATCGGCAGCCAGGTCGGTCGCTCCCTCATCCGCGGCGTGCTGGGCAGCCTGTTCGGCAGCAAGCGCTGACACGCAGCCACGGCGGCGGCGCTGCACGCTTTTTAAGTTAAGCGAACAGGCGTGCGAGTTCGGCGCCGGGATCGGGCGCGCGCATGAAGGCCTCGCCGACCAGAAAGCCGTTGACATGATGGCTGCGCATGCGCGCGACATCGGCCGGCGCCAGGATGCCCGATTCGGTGATGACGATGCGGTCGTTGCCGATTTTCGGCAGCAGCGCCAGCGTGGTATCGAGGCTCACCTCGAAGGTGCGCAGGTTGCGGTTGTTGACCCCCTGCAGCGGCGTCGTCAGTTGCAGCGCGGCATCGAGTTCCGCTGCGTCGTGCGACTCCACCAGCACCGCCATCTCCAGTTCGTGCGCCAGCGCCTCCAGCGCCCGCATCGCCGGCAGCTCCAGCGCGGCGACGATCAGCAGAATGCAGTCCGCGCCCATCGCGCGCGCTTCGTAGACCTGATAGGGGTCGATGATGAAATCCTTGCGCAGCACCGGCAGCGCGCACGCGGCACGCGCCGCTCCCAGAAACTCGGCACTGCCCTGGAAGTAGTCGCGGTCGGTCAGCACCGACAGGCACGCGGCCCCGCCCGCTTGGTAGCTGGCGGCAATCTCGGCCGGCCTGAAGTCGGGGCGGATCACGCCCTTGGAGGGGCTGGCCTTCTTGATTTCCGCGATCACCGCCGCTTGTCCGGCAGCGAGTTTGGCGCGCAAGGCGCCAACAAAGTCGCGCGGCGGGGGGGCGGCCGAGGCTCGCGCCCGCATTTCGGCCAGTGGCACCGCGGCGAGCCCGGCGGCGATTTCCTCGCGCTTGGTGGCAAGAATCCTTTCTAGAATGTCGCTCATGACTGGCTGGCCGCTCCCAATTGACTGAAACGGCGATAGTGCTCGAGCACATCGCGCGCGGCCATGCTCGCAATGGCGCGCTGCGCCTGCGCCACGCCGTCCATCAGGCTGGCGGCACGGCCCGCGACATAGATCGCCGCGCCGGCGTTGAGCGCGACGATGGCAGACGCACCGGCATGACGGTTTTCCAGGGCGGCGAGCAACATCTCGACGGCCTCGTCCCTGCCCTTCACCACCATGTCGCCCGCCGCCACCTGCGGCAGGTCGAACAGGCCGGGTTCGAGTTCGTATTCGGAAACATGGCCGTCCTTCAGCTCCGCCACGTAGGTTGGAGAGGCCAGGCTGATCTCGTCCAGCCCCTCTTCGGCATGGACGACCAGCACGTGGCGGCTGCCCAGCGTCTGCAGCACCCTGGCAAGCGTGCCGGTCAGCTCGCGACTGAACACGCCCATCACCTGATTCGGCGCCCCGGCCGGATTGGTGAGCGGCCCGAGCAGGTTGAACAGCGTGCGCACGCCAAGTTCACGCCGCACCGGCGCGGCGTGCTTCATCGCGCTGTGATGGTTGGGGGCAAACATGAAACCGACGCCAATCTTCTTCACCGCCTCGGCAACCCTGCCCGGCGGCAAATTGACGTTCACCCCCAGCGCTTCCAGCACGTCGGCGCTGCCCGAGGTCGACGACACCGAGCGCCCGCCATGCTTCGCCACGCGCGCGCCGCACGCCGCAGCGACAAACGCCGCCGCGGTGGAAATGTTGAAGGTGTGTGCGCCGTCGCCGCCGGTGCCGCAGGTGTCGACTAGATGATCAACGCCCGCGAGCGGCACCTTGGTCGACAGTTCGCGCATGACGTCGGCGGCCGCCGCAATCTCGGTCACGCTCTCGCCTTTCATGCGCAGCGCGATCAGGAACCCGGCGATCTGCGCAGGCGTCCATGCGCCGCCCATCAGGGCCCGCATCGCAGAAAGCATGGTGTCGCGCGGCAGGTCGAGGCGTTCGATCAAGAGCGTCAACAAGTCCTTGTACTGCGTCACACCCGCCCCTTCAGGAAGTTGGCAAGCATGGTGTGGCCGTGCTCGGTAAGGATGGACTCGGGGTGGAACTGCACCCCCTCGACCGCCAGCGTCTTGTGGCGCACGCCCATGATTTCGCCGTCGTCGGTCCACGCCGTGATTTCCAGGCATTCCGGCAGCGTTTCGCGTTCGATCACCAGCGAATGGTAGCGGGTGGCACGAAAGGGATTGGGCAAGCCCTTGAACACGCCGATATCGAGGTGACGGATCATCGAGGTCTTGCCGTGCATCAGTTCCTTGGCGCGCACGATGCGGCCACCGAATGCCTGGCCGATGCTCTGGTGACCGAGGCAGACGCCGAGGATGGGAATCCTGCCCGCGAATTCCTTGATCAGCGGCACCGAGACGCCTGCTTCGTTGGGGGTGCAGGGGCCGGGCGAGACGACGATATGGTCGGGGTGCATCGCAGCAATGCCGGCGAGGTCGATCTCGTCGTTGCGGACCACCTTGACGTCTTCGCCCAACTCGCCGAAATACTGCACGAGGTTGTAGGTGAAGCTGTCGTAGTTGTCGATCATTAGCAGCATATATTGGCCTAACTATTTGATTATATTAATAATCAATATTAAATTCTGTTCAGGATACCCCCATACTTTTTGGGTGCGGTGTGGGGTAGCAAGCTCGTTCCGTAGGGGATCACCGCCACCAGCGGATCGTAGAAAGCCAACGATTCAATTGATATTGCTGCATAGGTCGAGCATTTTAGCTAACGATGCAATTGATTGCAGCGACTACCGGAGATTTGTTTGCTTTTGCTGAGATTAAGGACGGGATGGGCGGCTTGAGTGCCTACTGCTTAGCCCACTTCGAACCGCCAGCAGGCCCCGGATGCCAACCCACGCCGGCCTGCACTGCTAAACGCGCCTCCCGTAGGGGCTTCTGACCAATCGTGTTTGCCCGATCGGCTGCAGCAGCGCCGCCCCACGGAGGAGGCTGTGATCTGTTTTCAGTTCAAATCCTAAGCGGCGCAGCGTAGACTTTTCCCGGAGCATTGCATCGCCGACTGCCGGAGCTGTGTCAGCCCGGTCAAACGAAACAAGCAAGGAGCCGGTCCAAATGGAGACATTCCGCGTCATCGTCGCTCTGGTTGCGGGACTGGGCTTGCCCGGTGCGGTCCAGGCTGCCCTGGTTGATCGGGGCGGCGGACTCATTTACGACACCGACCTCAACGTCACCTGGCTGGCGGATGCCAACTACGCCAGAACCAGTGGATATGCCGAAGCGCTCCAAGGTGCTGGAAGCGATGGCAGGATGACCTGGGGCCAGGCCGAGGCCTGGGTCGCCCAGCTCGCGTACCACGATGCCGTGCGCAATGTCGACCTGAAGGGCTGGCGGTTGCCCACTACGCGACAGCCAGACCAGACTTGCAGTGTGCAGGCCGGCGGGGACTCCTATGGCTACAACTGCACTGGCAGCGAGTTGGGCCACCTATTCTACAAAGAGCTTGGCGGGAAAACGGCCACCCCGATCAGCAAGGTGCACAACGGTAGCTACAGCCTGTTCTCGCATGGCCCCGCCAGCCTGTACTGGTCCGGCACGACGTATGGCCCCGATGCGAGCAGAGCCTGGGGCTTCATGTTCGACAGCGGCAGTTCGCTCGCTGGCGGCAAAGGCAACCGCATGTATGTCCTGCCTGTTCGACCCGGTGATGTCGGAACCGGCTCTCGCTAACACAAGGCCGGGCGGTTGCTGACCGCTTCCGCATTGGCGCGGCCGACCGATCGCCAGACCAGACTCAAACAAAAGGCCAACCCGTCGGTTGGCCTTTTGTCTTGTGCCGCCTGGCCGAACCTTGTCGGCACGACAGGCGGTGGCGCGCCGCTACTGCGGAGGAATCCCCTGAAGATAGGTTGTCACGGCAACCATGTCCTTGGGCGTCAGGCCATGCACAAGCGGCTTCATCATCGCGCCCGCGGGACGCTGATCGGTCTGCGACAAGACGTGCAGTTGCTTGATCATGTAGTCCTGATGCTGGCCTGCCAGGCGGGGGAAGGTGCCATTGCCCATGCCGTTCGCGCCATGGCATCCGGCGCAGGCGGCCACCTCCTCATTGGGAATGCCGTTCTCGAAGATCGATTTGCCAACGGCTGCCAAAGCAGGATCGCCCGCGACATTGGGCGCGTCCTTTTGCTGCGAAAAATAGGTGGCCAAGCCCTTGATCTGCTCGTCCGTCAATTTCCGGGCGATCCCCCACATGTAATGGGAGCCCTCCGGGTCGGAGCGGTTACGGCTGCGGAAATAGGTCAGTTGGGCAACCAGGTAGTCCTCCTGCTGGCCGGCCAGTTTGGGGAAATTGGGATTGATCGAATTGCCGTCCATGCCATGGCAATTCGAGCACACCTGCATCGCAAGCGTTTTACCCTGAACCTGCGGATTACCTAGATCCCGCGAACGCTCCAGATTGGAGCACCCACCAATCGCTAGGCTCGCAATGGCCAATGCCAGGGTCGTATACAAAGCTGTCTTCATGTTGAGTCCCTTTAAGTCAGAAAATGTGCGCTGCCAAGCCCATTTTTCGCGTCAAGTCAATAGGCACCCCATACATAGACGAACAGCGTGTCGTTGTCGCTGGCATTGCGGCCGGAACCGTCGTAATTGCTGCTGGTGCCATTGAATTTCGTGTAATGCCAGTACTGGGCGCCGATGCGGATGTACTGCATGGGCGTCCAGAACAGTTCCGGAACCCAGACGGTCGTGTCGGGGCTTCCGTTGAGGTTCCCGGTGATCTCGGCCGGTCCGCCGAAAAAGCCGGCATCGGTCGAACCGGTGGTCTGCTGGTAGGCCAGGCTGGCGCCATATTTGGCGTTGTAGACGTAGGACCCCTTGATCTTGAGTTGCTTGACGGTGTCGCTCGCATTGTCATAGCCGAGGGCAAGGTGGTCGCCCCAGTCCACGTTTTCGTGGATGTAGCTGATGTGGGCGGTGACCGTGTGCGGATCGAGAATGTATTGATATTGCGCATCCAGCCCGTAATCACGGTACCGGTCGGTGGGCTGCGTGGTGTCGCCGTTTTCGTAAATTTCCGCGGCCAAACCGGAGGTCCCGACCATGAAGTTGTGTGGGCCGATTTCCTTCGTATAGGCAAAGCGCCAGTACGGCGCGCCGTCCTTGATCCTTGCTATCTCGGAGTTGTCCCCCGGGTGCAGGAACGAGTACGGACCATTGGCCGTGCGGTACACGGACAGCTCGCCATACAGGCTCTTGTTCCAGTAGGCATAGACGCCGGCGCCGACGGCGTTCTGTGCAAGCCCCCCGTCTAGAAGCGGTGCGGCAGGCGCGCCCAGGGCAAACGTCGGGCCGACGTAGGGATAGCTCCACGCCGGTGTGCTGTTCCATACATCCTGCATGCTCGGGTTGTTGTTGGCGAAGGCGCCGACGATCAGATCGTTGCCGGGCGAAATGAAGCGGTCCGCATAACGGAGCTCGGAGTTGTCGGCGCTAAGATGGCCCACCCAGTCGCCATTGTCTTTCTGGTGGTCGTACTGGGCATAGGTCGCCTGTGCGAATACCCCCAAGTTGTCGGTGATCTTGCCAGCCAGGAAAACACTGCCAACGTCAAAGATAGGCGTGCCGTTCCTGAAGAAGTCCGTGGTGTCCTTCACCCCGGTGGAGTCCTTGGTGTTGCGGACGTTCGTATAGTCGATCACCGCCATCACCGAGAGGGGGATGGCGCGGCTTCCCAGCGTATAGCCGGTGAGCTTGAACAGTCGCCCGTAGGGGGTGAGTTCCGGGAACTGCCCGCCTGCGTGACAGGCCAGGCAGTTTTGTCCGGTCTGGCGGGCGAAAGCCGGGAGCGCGAAGCTGGGAGAAGACCATACCCCCAACAGGACAAGCGCAGCCAATGCAGGAAGAATTCCCCGTACCTTCAGGATGTGGCGCCACACTAATTTGGTAATCAAGAGAACTCTCCCCTAAGAAATTAGCATTGAAAACGGTTGCCCATTCAAGCAACGATGCGAACCTTCATTGTGTTGCAAAAACAAATTACGTTGCAAAACAAACATCAACACAACAGATCGGTGTTGCAAAATGAACACAGTTCAAAGCAAGTGCTGTTGCAAAACCGAACAGCTTCATTAATAGGATATTGTTATCCTGTATGCAAGCAATTGCGGCGGAAATAAGGTTTCGGCTGGCCTCGCTCCCGCTTTAGCTTGAATCAGACGGCTCTCAGGCCAATATTTGTCCTTGTTGCGAGCAGGCCTTACCCAGCATAAGTCAAAAAAAACAGTGCGCAATCAAGGCGATCGACGGGCTCGACGGGCGGCCATCGGCACATCTGGCTGGAAATGGTCAACAGCCCGCCCCTATTCCTGTTTGTTTGGGGCTCGCAAAGGTAACCAGAACAATCATTCGGGCAACGGGCCTGATCGGGACTTCGCAGGCCCGCCCGGACAATGAACAGGGCCGCAAAACTGGGGAGCAGGGGCAAGCGGAGCAGGCCCGATGATCACCGCGGGAGCCCTGGCAGCGCAACACGCCCCCCCCCTCCCGAGCTCGCCCCCATACAAACAACAAAGCGCCCGCAGGCGCTTTGGTGCAGAGGCTGAAAAACGGAATCATTTGAGCTTCTTGATACCCATCAGGCCGAGCACATATTTTTCGTAGAGGGGCTCTGTCGAACCCTTCTTCATCTTGCGCATGAAATATTTCTCGAACGCGACCTTGGCCAGGTGCACCCACTTGCCTTCCTTGTACCAGTTCACGTTGCGCGGCGGAATCTGCGGCAGGGCCACGAACGCGGCACCCGAGTCGCCGAAGTCGGCCAGGCAGATGGCATTCCAGGTCGCCTTCTGGTCGGGTTCCTTGCCGTCCAGGATGGCGCGGATGTTGTGCGCCGTCGCGGTGACCATGGTCTCGATCATGTAGCCGGTCTTGGGGGTACCCGTCGGCACCGGCGTGGCGTCGACCGGCGGGATGGCGACACACACGCCGACCGAATACATGTTCTGGAATTTGGCGTTGCGCTGGAAAGCATCAATGGTGATGAACCCGC
>JBLMYH010000021.1:0-8053 GCA_050258175.1 Hyphomicrobiaceae bacterium | reverse complement strand
TTGTCGACTATAAACAGACATTCAAAGCGGGCAGCTTGCAGTCAAGGGGCAAGGTCTTGAAAGACAGCGATGCTTGAACGGCGTGGACGGAAGAAGATCATGGCATTCGTCATGGCAGGTGGCGAGGGCTCCCGGCTGCGGCCCTTGACGTCGGACCGCTGCAAACCCGCGGTGCCATTCGGCAGCCGTTATCGCATCGTCGATTTCGTTCTGAGCAACCTGCCATGACGAATGCCATGATCTTCTTCCGTCCACGCCGTTCAAGCATCGCTGTCTTTCAAGACCTTGCCCCTTGACTGCAAGCTGCCCGCTTTGAATGTCTGTTTATAGTCGACAAAGGACGGCCGGTCCAATCGAGGGGCCGGCCCCTTACCTGCTGAAAAAGCCCGCGGCACGCAATGTCCGCTAGTTCGGCCGCAGCAGGGCATAAGGAAATGTCGCGAAAATCCTTGCCAGTTCGAGCCCGCGGCCATCGCCCACCGCGTGGGTGTCGACGGTCTCCTCGATCAGGATGTTGCGCCACTGATCAGGCATTGGCTCCGCCGGGAGCTCGACCCAGGTCTCGCCCCACACCGCACGCCCCACCGGCGTTTTCCCCTTGTCGCCCATGAGCCCGCTGAGCAGGCGCGGCACCACGACCAGCAGGGTTTCCCCGCCGAACTTCCGGGCGAAGGCGCACACCCGTTCGGCATGGGCACCGTGCACCTTCAGGGGCAGATAGTCGCCGTCACGGAAAAGCGGCTCGGTCTCGCTGCGCAGGGTCAGAATCCTCCAGATCAGATAGAGCTTGATCCGGCCGTCTTGCAGCGTGTCGAGCAAGGCTTGCGCACACCCTGACGCGCCCTTCTGCGCGAGCAAGATCCTGATTTCCCCCAGGGCCTCGCGCCGTGCTTCGTAATCCACCGGCCGCCGGTTGTCCGGATCCACGAGGCTGAAGTCCCATAGCTCATTGCCCTGATAGAAATCGGGCACGCCCGGCGAGGTCAGTTTGAGCACCAGCTGTGCCAGACTGTTGAAGGCGCCCACGCGTGCAATCCTCTGTTGCAGCGGCAGGAATTCACCGAGGAAGAGATTGGACGGCTCCGGCGACAGCAGGGCGCGAACAAAATCGCGGGTTGCCTCCTCGTACTCGCTGTTGGGGTTGATCCACGAACTGTGCCGCTTGGCCTCGCGTACCGCCTTCAGCATGTAGGCTTCGACCCGCTCGGCCAGCTGCGCCAGGGCCTTTACGCCGGCCGGCTCGAACGGCCACACGCCGAGCAGGGTCTGGTACAGCAGATACTCGTCGTTGCGGCTCGGCGCGCGCCCCAGGGTCAGCTGGCGACATTTGCTGCGATTGAGCTTGTTCCAGCGCTGCAGTGCCTTGTACCAGACGCCCGGCATTTCGGAGAGCACGCTGATGCGGGCGCGCACGTCCTCGGAGCGCTTGCTGTCGTGGGTGGAACTGGCCAGCAGGGCGTGCGGCCAATGGCGCGCGCGCTCCTGGTTCTCACGGTGGAATGCCGCAAGCGAGATGCCGAAGTGATGGGGATCGGCGCCCACTTCGTTGAGGGACACCAGCCGGTTGTACTGATAGAAGGTGGTGTCCTCCACCGCCTTAGCCATGACCGGACTACTGTACTGCTGGAATTTCATGGCGAAAGCGCATACCGCCTGCCGGTAGGCCTCGCTCTTCCCCTGTCCATGCTTCGCCAGCAGCACATCGCGCACGAAGTCGAAGACGCTGGTATCCACGCCCAGGCTGCGTTTCTTCGCCACGCCGACCGCCCAGTCCACATAGCGCACGTCCTCCGGTTCGATTTCGCAGCCGGCCACGTAGGTGCGATAGACCGGGAAGCTCGCCACAATGTCTGCCAGCGCCGCGCGCAGGGTATTCAGAGTGAAATCGCAGGTGCGCCGGTCGCTCTTGGCGATCCGGGTCAGCTGGGTGGCCAGCACCTGCAGTTCGCCGGCCAGCGAGGTTTCCATGATCAGGTGCTTGTTTGCGCGCACCCGCTCGTCCAGGTCCGGCTTTTCCCGGATGAAGGCCTGATAGATGCGCGTGAAATGATCGGCGGCGCTGCGGTCGACGAACAGGCCGCCGCACGCCGCGGAAAAATCATAGCCGGTGGTGCCATGGATCGCCCACGACTGCGGCAGGTGCTCGTGCGCAGCGAGAATTTTCTCCACCACCAGATACAGCGGCGTGGGGCCGGGCTCAACGGACTCGTTGTCAACCGCAGACATCAATGACGCCGCCATCGCCTGCAGCCGGTCGAAGTACTCCCGGGGCGCATACAAGCCGTCCGGGTGGTCGATGCGCAGGCCGTTCACATAGCCGCGTGCCAGCAGCTCGCGCAGCAGGCGATGGGTGGCCTCGAACACCTCCGGGTTGTCCATGCGCAGCGCGGCCAGATCGTTGATGTCGAAGAAGCGGCGATAGTTGATCTCGTCCGCCGCCACGCGCCAGAACGCCAGCAGGTAGGCCTGCGCCTGCAGCAGATCGTGCATCAGGTCGAAGCTTTCCGTGCCCGATGACGCCGTGCCGTTGAACTCCGCCAGCTTCTCCTCGATGAACTGGGCAATGTCGGCGTTGCCAACATACAGCGAGGCCAGGTGATGCTTGTGCACTTCCTTGTCGCGGGCGCGCTCGGCCACGGCCTCGGGCGAGTCATCGTCGCGCGCGGGCAGGTGGCCGAAGGCCGTGATGAGCGACTGGAATTCGAGCAGCACGCCGTCTTCATCGCCCAGCCGGGCCTGCAGACGCTCCAGCCCGTGCGCCAGGATGCGCGGATATTCGCGCGGGTCCACGGGGAAGCGATGTTCGTAATAGAACACGCTGAACGACCCCTGCTCCGCATCGAACTCGAGCCTGAGTTCGCCATTTTCCAGGACCGCGCCGTAGTGGTCGCCCAGCACCGGCAGCAGCACGCGTCCCGGCAGGGCCTCGACGATGGGATACCAGTCGATGTCGAAGTAAGCGGCAAAGCGGGACGCCGGGCCGTTCTCCAGCACGTCCAGCCACCAGCCATTGTCGGCGCCCATGATGCCCATGTGATTGGGCACCATGTCCATGATCTGGCCCATGCCGCGGCGCTTCAGTTCCGCCACGAACTGCTCGAAGTCCTCTGCGCTGGCAATCTCCGGATTGAGGCTGCTGTGGTCGGTGATGTCGTAACCGTGGCGGCTGCCGGGGCGCGCCTTGAGGATCGGCGACAGGTAACAATGGCTGACGCCCAGTTCGTCCAGATAGGGCAGCAATTGCATCGCCTGGCGCAGCGTGAAGTCGCGATTCAATTGCAGCCGATAGGTCGCGCGCGGAATCCACAGGCGCACGCCTTCCTTCTCACCTGCACCGGCCGGCCCCGGAACATGGAACACGGGCCGCTCCTGACGCAAGGAATTGAGGATGCCCTGCAGGTAGCCGCTGCTGCGCCACTCTTCGAGATTGAGCGGCATTTTCAGCCGCCAGCTCGGGTAGGCCGGCTCCACCGTGCCCGGCAGGTTGGGCTGGGCGCGCACGCCAAAGCCATCCTCCAGCTGCAGCAGCAGCAATTTGGACGGCGCCCGCGCCAGGTAGGTGTACACCGCCGCCGCCAGTTCGGCCGTCATCTCGGGGAAAGCCACCGGCTGCAGCCCGCTGCCGGGCGGCAGCACGCCTTCGCCCTCCAGTGCCACCATCAACTGCGCGCGGTCCTCCGAGCGCGTGATCACCTGCTGGTTGCGTACCTCGTCGTCCGGGAACAGGTGCAGCTGGGTGCGCAGGTCGATGTCCAGCCCCTGCCAAAAACCTGCCAGGGTCGGCAGGTCGTGGGTGGTCACCGCGGCGGCGGCGTTCGCCGGGTAGTCCTGCGGCGGCTTCAGCCGCCCGTTGTCCTGGCGCTCGAAATACAGCAGCCGTGTCGACAGCACCCCCATCGGCAGGAGTGCATTGCGCACGTCGTCCGGCACCGTTCCGAGATCCTCGCCCACCACCAGGCAGCGATTGCGCTGACTCTCCAGCGCAAGGATGCCGAGCAGATCCTCGAACGGATACGCGACATAGGCGCCTTCCGCCACCGGCAGACCGCGCGCCACCCAGAACAGGCGCTGCAGCCCCATCACATGATCGAGGCGCAACGCCCCGGGGTCGCGCATGTTGGCGCGCAGCAGCTCGATGAACGGCTCGTAGGCTGCGGCCTCCAGCCGGTGGGGTATCCAGGGCGGCAGGCCCCAGTCCTGTCCCATTCTGTTGATCAGGTCGGGCGGCGCGCCGGTGCTGGCGCTCAGCGCATAAAGCTCGCGGCGCATCCAGGTCGCGGCCCCGCCTTCCGCCACGCCGATCGCCAGATCCAGCATCACGCCGACACCGAGCCCCAGTTCCCACGAACGCGTTCCGGCGGCGCCCAACTGCATGGCAGCCTGCCATTGCAGGTATTCGAAGTACTCGACCCGATCCAGATGCGCCTCGCAGAATGCCGCCACCTCCGGCGCCTGCGGGTCGCGGTAGGCTTCGGGCCAGACCGGCCAGCCCCACACCGCACTGTCCTGCGCGCGGAAATAGGCCTGCATCGCCTCGAACAGCGCTTGGCTGCGCAAGGTTTCGCCATGCTCGGCCTGAAAGCGGCGGAATGCCTGCGCCCGCTCGGAGTCGTGCGGCAGGTGCTGGCTGCGGAAATGCGCGTACAGACGTTCGAGGATCTGCGATTTCGCTTCCGCCACGCCGCGATAATCCACCTGCTCCGTGGCGCGCAGCGCGCGCAGGCGCGCCTGGAATTGCGGCGTATGCAGCATCGCCCGGGCATCGTCGCACTCGGGAAAATCGCCAATCGCCTCCACGTCCAGATACAGCGTGTTGAAATAGGCACGATTGGACGGGCTATACGGGCTCGCATGCTCAGGAGCGTCCGGAAACAGCGCATGCAACGGATTCAGCAGCACCGTGCCCGCGCCCGATTCGGCACAGAATTCGATCACGTGGCGCAGGTCGCTGAAGTCGCCGATGCCCCAGTTGCGCTCGGAACGGATGCCGTAAAGCTGGGCGGCGAAACCCCATACCCGCCCCTCGCCGTGAATGGCGGGCGGCTGGTAGCAGGTGGCCGGGGCCACGATGAACGACATCTCGCAGGGTGAGCCGCCGCCGTCTGCGCGCTCGATGATGAAGCGGTGGTAGCCCGGCTCCACCGCCAGATCCAGTGCCAGTTCCCGGCGCACGAAATCCTGCCCGTCCAGCTTGCAGCGCGCTGTTTCTTCCAGCGCCGCCGCGTCGAATTCGCCCTGCGTCTCGGCGCCGGACTCCTGTCGCAGGCGCCAGCGCCAGGCCACCTGCGCCTCAGCGGCAGGCAGGGACAGCGCGATGCGGTGCGGCCGCTGCGGCTCACGCACCACCTGCACCACTGGCAATGCCCGCTCCCACTGGCGCCGTTCGCAGTCCTCGAGCGAGCGGGCCATCTCCTCCTCGCTACCCGCCGCAATCCCCATTGCGGCCAGCAGCGCCTGCTTCGCCGCATCCGAGGTAGGGTGCACCTGGTCCCAGATATCGCGGTACAGGGGCAGCACGCCGTAGCGCTGACACAGCCGGTCGAGCAGCTCGCTCATGGCGGGCCTTTCTTGTCATCGAGCGTCCATACCACGGCCCACGGACCCAGTTCGAACCGGCCCTGATCCGCCGCTGTGCCCGCCGGCGTGGCAAACAGCAAGGCCCCCGCCGGCGCCGCCACCTGCAGCGGCGCGTTGGCGAAATTCGCCAGCAGCCGCAGCGTCGAGCCATCGCCCAGCCGCCACTGCACCCGCAGACCGGTGCCTGCCACCACCTCGAATTGCCCCGCGTTGCCGCTGCTGCCGTGCAAGCGCGGCACGATGACATCCCGGCGCAGCTGCAGCAGTTCGCGGTAATAGGCCAGCCAGGCTGCGTGCGCCGCCTCCTTGAGCGACGCCCAGTCGAGCCTCGAGGCGAGGAAGGTGTCGACCTGGTTGGGGTCCGGTATCGCCGCCCGTGCCGCCGGGTCGGCGAAGCGCTTGAACTTGCCGAACTCGCGCCGCCGCCCTTGCGTCACCGCATCGCGCAGCGCTTCGCCGAAATCGCAGAAGAACAGAAACGGCGTCGCGGCGGCGAATTCCTCGCCCATGAACAGCATCGGAATATGCGGCGCCAGCACGTAAACGGCCACCGCCGCGCGTACCGCAGGCTCCGCTGCGAGTTGCGTGATGCGCTCGCCGAACGCGCGGTTGCCGATCTGGTCGTGGCATTGCAGGAAGGACACGAACGCCTGCGGCGGCAACTGCGCGCTCGCCTCGCCGCGTGCGACGTGGTCGCGATAGGCGGACAATTCGCCCTGGTAGGCGAAGCCTTCGGCCAGGCAGCGCCCGAGATGGCGGACCGGGTCGTCCGCATAGTCCACGTAATAGCCGTCCGCCTCATCGGTGCACAGGACATGCAGCGCATGATGCATGTCGTCGTTCCACTGCGCGACGTATTGGCCCGGACCGATGCGGTGGGCCTCGTTGGCATCGTTCTCCAGGGTCAGGTGCACCAGCCGGTCGGGATCGAGTTCCGCATGCACGCGCTCGGCCAGTTCGGTCAGGAGGGGCTGCGCAGAGTCGTCGAGGATGGCGTGCACGGCATCCAGGCGCAGGCCGTCCAGGTGATACTCCTGCAGCCAGTACAGTGCGTTGTGGATGAAGAAATCGCGCACCGTGCGGCAGCCCGGCCCGTCGAAATTGAGCGCCGCGCCCCACGGGGTATGGTGGCGCTCGGAGAAAAAGGGCGGCGCGTAAAGGTGCAGGTAATTCCCCTCCGGGCCGAAATGGTTGTACACCACGTCCAGCAGAACCATCAGGCCTTTCGCATGCGCGGTCTGGATCAGCGCCTTCAGTTCCTCCGGGTGGCCGTAACGGCTGTCCGGGGCGAACGGCAGCGCGCCGTCGTACCCCCAGTTACGCGCCCCCGGGAAATCCGCCACCGGCATCAGTTCGATCGCGGTGACGCCCAACTTCACCAGATAATCCAGCCGCTCCAGCACGCCGGCGAACGTCCCCTGCGGGGAGAACGTCCCCACGTGCAGTTCGTACACCACCGCCTCTTCCCAGCGCCGGCCGCGCCAATTGGCGTCCTGCCAGTGGAACGCCGCGGGATCGATGACCTCGCTTGCGCCATGCACATCGTCCGGATTGAAACGTGAAGCCGGATCAGGGACCCGCAGGCCGTCATCGAGCGCGAAGCCATAGCGCGTGCCGGCCCCGGCTTCGGCGACAACCCGCTCGAACCAGCCGTCGCCACTGCGGGCCATCGGCAGCGGCGACGCATCGTCGAGGCACAGTCCGACCTCGTCGCGGCCGGGTGCCCACAGCCGAAAGCGCACGCCCTGCGCTGTGATCTGCGCCCCGAAGGGCATGTCGTGTCGTCGTGTCAGCACGTCGGCATCCTCCTTCAGCGCTGGGCCAGCCGAAGCAGGCGCTGCATGCAGCTGCCGATGCCGGCTTCGTGCCTGGCCAGCGCGTCGTTGACGCGGGAGATCGATTTTTTCGCCAGGAACAGGGTCATCAACGCCTCGGCGGCCGCGGCATCGGCGGGATGCGACGGGTGCCCGCTCATCGCCCTGCGGTAGCTGCGATAGAACGCCTTGCGCGCCAGTTGCTCCCAGCCGTCCACATGGGCCTGCAATGCCGCAGCCGCCTCGGGCGAGTCGCCTGCCACATGCGACAGCGCCCGCGCCCCGGCTTCGCCCAGCGAGTGCAGCATGGACGCCACATCGCGGAGCGGGGTGTGCTTGGCGCGGCGCTCACTCCAGCTGAGTCCTGGCTCGCCGCCGTAGTTGGCGATCACGAAATCATTCTTCATCAGCCACACCTGCCCGAGATGGTAGTTGCCGTGGCAGCGTATCTTCATCGCCTCCAGCCGTATCCCGGACGGGCGCAGGATGCGTCGATACAGCTTCGGCCGCGCCACCAGCAGACTGGCGGCGAGGGCCTGCGCCGCATCCGGCAATTGCGGCATCGCCCGCTCCAGCCGATCGAACATCGCCTCCATTTCCTGGCGAACTTTTTTGATCCAGTCGACGATGTCTTCCCCGCTGATCGGTTCGCTACCGAACGC
>JBLMYH010000020.1:0-5354 GCA_050258175.1 Hyphomicrobiaceae bacterium | reverse complement strand
TAAATATAAGGCGGCCGATAGCCGTAAGCTAAGCGCACAGTATATTTTCAACGCAGAAAATTAGACAAGGTCTAAATGGAGGGTTCCCCGTGCGTCAACTCGTAGTTTCTCTCGCCCTGCTTCTGGCCGCCGCTCCCGTGCTGGCCGACACCCTTAAATTGCAGGACAACGCGCCTGACAAATACGTCGTAGTCAAAGGCGACACACTGTGGGATATCTCTGGCAAGTTTCTCAAGGATCCTTGGCGCTGGCCCCAGATCTGGAAAATGAACCGCGAGGAGATCAAGAACCCGCACTGGATCTACCCGGGCGACATGATCGTGCTCGACCGCAGCGGCAAGGAACCGCGCCTGTCGCTGGTCAAGGGCAGCAAGGACGAGATGACGACCGTCAAGCTGTCGCCCAGCGTGCGCGCCACCGAGATCGGCAATGAAGCGATTCCGCCCATCCCCATCGGGGTGATTCAACCATTCCTGTCACAGCCGCGCGTGGTCGCCAAGGGAGCGCTCGATAACGCGCCCTTCATTCTGGGCAGCAACGCCGAACGCGTCGTTCTGGGTGCCGGCGACGATGCATTTGCCACCGGGGGCAAACCGGGAGTGACCCGCTGGAACGTGCTGCGTCCTGGCAAGGCGCTGAAAGACCCGGAAACCGGCGACGTGCTGGGCTACGAAGTGGAATACCTGGGCGATGCCCGTACGCTGGTGGAAGGCGCGCCGCAAAAAATCCGCTTCACCCGGTCAGTGCAGGAAATCCTGCCCAAAGACAAGCTGGTCGAGGCGGACAACAGCACCACTTTCGACTATATCCCGCACGCACCGGCAGCTAAGATCAGCGGCCGCATCATCTCGGCCTACGGCGGTCTGTCCGACAGCGGCCGCTATCAGACCGTCGTAATCAACCGCGGACTCCTCGACGGCCTCGAGCCTGGCGTCGTGCTGGCGGTGTACCGCGAAGGCCAGGCGGTGACGCTCACCCGCGATGAAGAAGACCGCATGGCCTGGGTCAATGACAAATCCAAAGGCATTCCCGACGGCAACGCCTGGCTGTACAACGACGTGCGCTGCCTGAAGGAAAACAGCATGGTCACCTACGACCAGGCCGCCGACGTGCGCAACACCTTCCGCGACACCTGTCTCAGCAACAGCAGCGACCGTGCCGTCAAGCTGCCCGATACGCGCAGCGGCCTGGTGATGGTCTACCGGGTGTATGACCATGTCTCCTACGCGCTCATCATGCAGTCGAATGGCCCCGTCTACCTGCTCGATAGCGTGAAAAACCCTGATTGAACGCACTTGACCCCTGGCTGCGCCTCGCCCTCGCACCGGGGGTCGGCAACACCAGCCTGATTCGCCTGCTCACGGCCTTCGGTTCTCCGGAGGCCGTTTTGTCGTCCGGCCGCACCGCGCTGGCGGCGCATCTCACACCCGCCCAGTGCGACGCCTTGCTGGCCGAACCCGATGCCGCGCAGGTGGATATCACCCGCGCCTGGCTCGCGCAGCCCGGCAATAGCCTGATGACGCTGGCGGACGCGGACTACCCGAGGATCCTGCTCGAGATCGCAGATCCCCCGGCCATGCTGTATTGCAAGGGCCAGCGCAGTCTGCTGAGCCAGCCCGCGCTCGGCGTCGTCGGCAGCCGCAACGCCACCCCACAGGGGGTGCGCGATGCCGAAGCCTTCGCCCGCGCCTTGTCGGACGCCGGGCTCACTATCGTCAGCGGGCTGGCGCTCGGCATCGACGCCGCAGCGCACCGCGGCGGACTGGCGGGCGCCGGCTCGAGTGTCGCCGTCATCGGCACCGGGCTCGATCGCATTTACCCCGCGCGCAACAAGGCGCTGGCGCACCAGCTGGCCGAAAACGGGCTGATCGTGTCGGAGTTCGCGCTCGGCACGCCTCCGCTGCCTGGCCATTTTCCGCGCCGCAACCGCCTGATCAGCGGCCTGTCGCGCGGCGTGCTGGTGGTGGAGGCCGCGCCCGACAGCGGATCGCTGATCACGGCGCGGGTGGCGACCGAGCAGGGCCGCGAGGTATTTGCCATCCCCGGCTCGATCCACTCGCCGCTGGCGCGCGGCTGCCACGCGCTGATCAAGCAGGGCGCCAAGCTGGTCGAGTCCGCCGCCGACATCCTCGACGAACTCGCTTGGCAGCAGCGCCTGGCTCTGCCGGTGCTACACCAAGAGCGCCCGCCGGACGAACACCCTGAAGGCCATCAAGGCCAGGCGGCATATCCCTCGCTGGTGCCACCCGAAACCTTGGTCGATCCCGTGCTGGACGCGCTGGATGGTGCTCCGACCACGCTCGATACGCTGGCACAAAGAACCGGGTTGACGCTGGATGCGCTTTCAGCGAAGCTGTTGACGCTTGAACTGGATGGGCGTATCGCTTCCTTGCCCGGCGGGCGTTATCAAAAAATTCACTGACACTATGCTCGACATCCTGGTTTACCTATATGAAAGCTTCCGCATGGCGGAGCTGGCGCCTGACCGCGACGCGCTGGAAAAGCGCCTGTTTGCCGCCGGATTTGAAGAATCCGACATCAACGCCGCGCTGGACTGGTACGCCAATCTGACCGGCAGCGCCACCCACGAACGGCTCGCACAGGCGTATGACCGTCATTACGCCGCCGAAGAGCTCGAGCGGCTGAACGACGCCTGTCGGAGCGAGTTGACCTACTTGGTCAGCGCGCAGGTACTCGACCCGGAGTCACGTGAGTGGGTCATTTCCGGGCTGATGGCGTTGGGTGGCGAGGATATCGAGCCCGACCATGTGCGCTGGATGACGCTGATCGTGCTGTGGAGCCGCGGGCTGATCGAGCATTTCACTCACCTGGAAGACATGCTGCTTAACCACGAGCCGGGACGTCTGCACTGAATCAACCCATCATGTCCAAGCTCGTCATTGTCGAATCGCCGTCGAAATCCAAGTCGCTGAAGAAATATCTCGGCGCCGACTACGACATCCTCGCCAGCTACGGCCACGTACGCGACCTCGAGCCGAAGACCGGCGCGGTCGACACGGAAAATTTCTCGATGAAATACCAGATCATCGAGCGCAACGCAAAGCACGTCGAGGCCATCGTCAAGGCCGCGAAGAAGGCCGACGAAGTGCTGCTCGCGACCGACCCGGACCGCGAAGGCGAGGCGATTTCCTGGCACATCAGCGAAATCCTCAAGGAGCGCAAGGTCAAGACGCCGATGAAGCGGGTGGCCTTCTACGAAATCACCGAATCCGCGATCCAGGACGCGGTGCGCCATCCGCGCGAGATCGCGATCGATCTGGTCGACGCCCAGCAGGCCCGGCGCGCGCTGGACTACCTGGTCGGCTTCAACCTGTCGCCGTTGTTGTGGAAGAAGATCAGCCCAGGGCTCTCGGCCGGCCGTGTACAGTCGCCCGCCCTCCGGATGATCGTCGAGCGCGAGGAGGAGATCGAGGCCTTCGTGCCGCGCGAGTACTGGACGCTGCACCTCGACAGCCACAAGGGCAGCCAGCCTTTCACCGCCAAGCTCACCCACTTCAAGGGCGAGAAGCTCGAGCAGTTCTCGGTCGAGCACGAGGCGCGCAGCAAGGAATGGCTGGCGACGCTGGAAGGCCGCGACGCGCGCGTGATGCGCATCGACAAGAAGCGCCGTTCGCGCAACCCCGCCGCGCCGTTCACCACCTCGACGCTGCAGCAGGCCGGCGTGCGCCAGCTCGGCATGACCACCGACCGCGTCATGCGCACCGCGCAGCAGCTGTACGAGGGCATCGACCTCGGCGAAGGCCCGGTCGGCCTCATCACCTACATGCGGACCGACTCGGTGAACCTGGCGCAGGAAGCGATCACCGAGATCCGCAAGTATGTGGGCGCCAACTTCGCCAAGGAATTTCTGCCGCCGGCGGCGCTGCACTACAAGGCCAAGACCAAGAACGCACAGGAAGCGCACGAAGCGGTGCGCCCGACTTCGGTGGCGCGCACGCCCGAGGCAGTCAAGGCGTTCCTGACCCACGACCAGGCCCGGCTCTACGAGCTGATCTGGAAGCGCACCGTCGCCTGCCAGATGACGCCGGCGCAGTTCGACACCGTCGCCGCCGACATCACGGTGGGCGAGGGCACCTTCCGCGCCACCGGGCAAACGCTCGCGTTCGCCGGCTTCCTCGCGGTCTACCAGGACGACGACGAGGAAGAGGAATCCAAGCTGCCTGCGCTGGACGAGGGCGAAACCCTGCCGGTGGATAAACTCTACGGCGAACAACACTTCACCCAGCCGCCACCACGCTACACCGAAGCGAGCCTGGTGAAGGCGCTGGAGGAATACGGCATCGGTCGGCCGTCGACCTACGCCAGCATCATTTCCACGCTGCAGGACCGCGAATACGTTGTGCTAGAAAAGAAACGCTTCCAGCCAACCGACGTCGGCCGCCTGGTCAACTGTTTTCTCACCCGCCATTTCAACCATTACGTCGACTACGACTTCACCGCGAAGCTGGAGGACAAGCTCGACGATGTCTCCAACGGCAAGCGCGTGTGGTCGCAGTTGCTGGGCGAATTCTGGGAGGGCTTCGACGGCGAACTGAAGGCCAAACAGGAAGTCGAGCGCGGCTGCCCCATCCTCGAGGCCTGCCCCAAGTGCGGCAAGCCTCTGTTCATGCAGGCGAGCAAGCGCGGCCTCTTCATTGGATGTTCCGGCTATCCGGAATGCGACTACACGCGTCCCCTGCATCCCGCTACCGCCGAAGGCGACAACGTTCTCGGCCAGGATCCGGCGACCGGCCTCGACGTCAAGCTGCTGTCGGGCCGCTTCGGACCGTACGTGCAGATCGGCGAGATGCCCGAGGACAAGAAGGCGCCGAAGCCGCGCCGCGCCTCGTGGCCAAAGGACATTCCGCTGGAAAACGCCACCCTCGAACTGGCGCTGAAATTCCTCTCGCTGCCGCGCGAAGTCGGCCATCACCCGGTCACCGGCCTGCCGATCGTCGCCAACAACGGCCGCTTCGGCCCCTATCTGCTGCACGACGGCAAGTTCAAGTCGATCCCCAAAACCGACAGCGTGTACGAGATCGATCTGCCGCGCGCGCTCGAGGTGCTGGCGATGGAGCGCGCCCCGCGCGGCGCCGACTCCGCCGCTTCGGTGCTGAAGAATCTCGGACCGCATCCCGAGGATGGCAAGGACATCACCGTGCGCAGCGGCCGCTACGGCCCCTATGTGAAGCACGGCAGCACCAACGCCACGCTGCCCAAGGACATCACGCCAGAAGAGATCACGCTCGATGAGGCACTCGGACTGATCGCCGCGCGCGTCGCCAAGGGACCGGCCAAGAAACCGGCGCGCAAGTCTGCCGCCAAACCCGCGGCTGCCAGGAAAGCTAAGGCGG